>DASYRO010000114.1:0-3938 GCA_036004385.1 Candidatus Acidiferrales bacterium | reverse complement strand
CCCGTCCCGAAATTTCGGGACGGGACGACGAGGAATCTGCTTTTTTCTTTGGCATCGAGGAAAAGCAGATCCCTCGCCCCGACAGAAACCATCGGGACTCGGGATGACAACCGTGAGAACGGATAGAATGGCTGGAATGAGTTACTTGGCCTCGGCCCAGCCGTAGACAGGAGTTGTGCGATTGAATTTCCTTGTCATCTTAAGTGTGGCAAGGTCCAGTAAGTAGATGTCCATCTTCGCGGCATCAATGTCTCCCCACTCGTTCAACAAAAGCGTTTTTGAATCGGGGGACCAGACCGGAGCCATCGCGAGGCTCCTGTAAATCGAAAACAAAAAACCCAGGAGCCCGTCTCGACCCAACAACAAGAGGACTCGGGAATCTGTACCGTCAGGGCGAACCAACATCAATCGACTTCCTCGATAACGTATGTGCATCGTGTTCGAATCAATTCGGTCGCGGGTAAAGGTCACGGAGGGATCTTCGTAGGCGATCCATTCTGAAGAAGGCGACCAGGCTGGATGCTCACCATTAGCTATCTTGATGCTCTTTCCCGTCTCCATATCGAGGACTTCGATTCCTGGCAGGTATTTTGTTGCCCCTTCGTGGTAATTCTTCGGCATGGTGTCGTAGACGAGGCGCCTACCATCGGGCGCCCAACTAAGTGTGGTGCCTCCGTGGAGGCCATTGGCCGCAATAATTTTCTCGGTCCGGTTCTTGAGCTCGATAACATGCACTCGGACAATGGGCGTTCGCCTTGCGTCGGCCTCAGCAAAAGCTAGTTTGGATCCATCGGGGGCAATGGCAACCGACCCTTGGAAACTGGAGGCATCATTGATTTGCCCATATTCAGCCCAAGTCTTCTGTTGAATAGAGAAAATCGCGATGGACGCGCGCCATTCCTGTCGAACGATGCCGAGATCATCTTTGCGGGGCACGATGTCGCCTGTCAGGCGAGCCGTCGCAACCAGATTGCCGTCGCGTGAGATGCCCGGATGAATCGCCCAGAAATGAGGCCGACTGCTCGCTTCAGTCACCGACCAAGTGTCGTTCGGAGAGACAACCATCAAATCGCTGGGCGGATAGCCAACCAGCAATCTCGCCGCCGGTAGCCGCGGAAGTTTTTTATTGTCTATCCATCCGACCGTACTCAACGATGCCAGGACACAGCAAAGGGAGCCGATAAGACTATAGAGGCCTCTGCTCATGGACAGCCTTTCACCGATGATGGAGGCGCGGCGGAATCGTTATGCGGTCAAGCGTTTCTTGAGCCGCTTTCCGCCGTGGTAGCCGATGCGTTCGAGCACCGCGCCGACGATGAGCGGCAGCGCGACGGTGGCGTCGTCGAGCACTTCGGCGAAGCGCCCGCCTTCGGATTCCGGCACGAACTTGCCCCACGAAACTGCTTCCGTGTACGTGCTGCCGGAAAGCCCGCCCCAGTTGACCGGCTCGGGACAAATGCGCAGGCCGTAGTTGTAGCGCTTGAGCGGCAGCTTTTCGTAACCGCGGCGCGAGAGCAGCTCCGCGTACACGCCGAACTGCTGCGACCAGTTGCGCGGCACTCCGCCGCCGACGGTGAAGATGCCCATCTTGCGCGTGGCCAGCAGCGTCCGCGCAAATTTTTCGAAATCTTCGTAGGGGTCATAGCGCAGCAGCGGCAGGCCGCGTCGCTGGCGGAAAATCTTGTGCAGCGCGAAGTCAATGCCCAGCTCGGAATCGGTGAACGCAGGCACGAAGACGGGCACGTTGCGCTCGTACGCAGATTTCAAAATGCCGCGGCCCTTGGACGTGCGGTGCAGCAACTCGCCAATGCGCTGGTGCAGCTTCCAACTGCATACCACGTCGTCGCTGTCCCAGTCGGCGAGAATGGAGTCCACCACTTCTTCGACGTGGTCGAGATTGATTTCCGGCTCGAGCGAATCGTACACGCGGTTGTAGCCGGCGCGGAAAAGCGTGCGGTCGTCCATGCGCGCGTCGTAACGGAAATGCGAGCGGCCCGTGGCTTCGACCAGGCCGTGGGCCATCAGCGCGCCAGTGGAGACGATGGCGTTGACGATGCCGGAATCCACCAGGTCGCAGAAGACGAGTCCCATCTTGCCCACGGTGAGCGCGCCGGAAAGCGTAAGCACGACAAAACAATCTTTGTCGCGGGCCATGGCTTCTAGCACGTCCGCAGCATCGCCGAT
Organism: Candidatus Acidiferrales bacterium; assembly: GCA_036004385.1. Taxonomy (GTDB): domain Bacteria; phylum Acidobacteriota; class Terriglobia; order Acidiferrales; family UBA7541; genus JACQDE01. Next base: position 1,754 of record DASYRO010000114.1, on the reverse strand, counting down.
CTGCCGGCCGGTGAACGCCGTCTTGCCCATGGCGCGGACCAGCTGGTCAATCGTGCGGCACTTGGAAAGGTCCAGCGGATAAATCGGCTGGAGGCGATCCTTCACCGGGTCGTGCAAAACGCGGCCGGTTACGGTCTTTTTGGGCATGAGTCCTCGATTCGTCGAGCCCATATTGATATTACAAATTCGGCGTGATTGAAAGCGCGAAGCACCATAAGAAAGTTGAATGTTGAAAAGTTAAATGTTCAAGGTTCAAAACCAACATCTACCACAGAGACGCAGAGCACACAGAGTTTTGCAGAGTAAACCAAAATACACGACAGTTCAGAACGAAGGCAGTGGGAACGCCGCGCGACTCCTCGGCGGTTCACTCTGCGACTCTCTGCGTACTCCGCGTCTCTGCGTTATCTTTGAAAGAAGAGTGATAAGATTTAGCGCGTGAGTGAGAAATTCAAAGTCGGGCTGGTGCAGATGAGCTGCACGCTGAATGCTGAGGAGAATTTCGCCAAGGCGCAGCAGCGCATCCGCGAGGCCGCGGCGCGCGGCGCGCAGATTATCTGCACGCAGGAATTATTTCGCTCGCAATATTTCTGCCGCGAGGAAAATGCCGAACTCTTTTCGCTGGCCGAGCCAGTGCCCGGGCCATCGACGGAAGCACTGGCGAAATTGGCGCGCGAATTGAGCGTGGTGATTATCGCCTCGCTGTTCGAACGACGCACGGCGGGGATTTATCACAACACGGCGGCGGTGATTGACGCCGACGGCAAACTGCTCGGCCTCTACCGCAAAATGCACATTCCCGATGATCCGCTCTACTACGAAAAATTTTATTTCACGCCGGGCGATTTGGGCTTTCCGAATTTCGATACACGCTTCGGGCGCATCGCCGTGCTGGTCTGCTGGGACCAGTGGTACCCGGAAGGCGCGCGGCTGGCCAGTCTGGGCGGCGCGAATATTATTTTTTATCCCACGGCCATTGGCTGGCACCCGTCGGAAAAAGCGGAGCACGGCGCGGCGCAACTCGACGCGTGGCGGACAATTCAGCGCGGTCACGCCATCGCCAATGGAATTTACGTGGCCGCGGTGAATCGCGTCGGCTACGAAGGCACGCCGCAGAGCGGATTGGAATTCTGGGGCTCGTCGTTCGTCGCCGACCCGTTCGGCCAGATTGTCGGCGAGTCTCCGGCGGATCGTGAAGACATCCTCGTCGTGGAATGCGACCCGCGAAAAATGGAAGATGTGCGGCGCAACTGGCCGTTCCTGCGCGACCGCCGCATTGACGCGTACGCGCCCATCCTGGAGCGATGGCTCGAGTGAACGCTTTCCTCTCACAAAAACCCACGCCGCACAAACTCGGCTATCGCCTGCCGGCCGAATGGGAGCCGCACGAAGCCACGTGGCTCGCCTGGCCGCACGAGAAAACCGATTGGCCGGGAAAATTTCCGCCCATTCCGTGGGTCTATGGCGACATCGTGCGCAAACTTTCGTGCGTGGAGCGCGTGCGCATCATGGTGGATGATTCGGACGCGCAACTAAAAGCGCGGCGCGTAATTCTGAAATGCGGCGCGGAGATGAAGGCCGTACAGTTTTTCCGCGTACCGACGAATCGAAGTTGGACGCGCGACTTTGCGCCGATCTTCGTCAAAAGCGTAGGCCGAAAAAGCAAGGCGGAAGCAAGCTTCCGCACTCCAAGTGTCGGCGCGACGAATTGGCGCTTCAACGGCTGGGCAAAATACGAGAATTGGAAAAAAGAT
>DASYRO010000113.1:0-4032 GCA_036004385.1 Candidatus Acidiferrales bacterium | reverse complement strand
GAAGACACGGTTATATTACGACGGAAGCGAACCGTCCACGCCGCGATCAGCGAGGGGAACGCTGGCGGAGGTGCCGCGCGATGAGTTGTTCCATCTCGTCTTTCACGCGCAGCTTCATTTTTTTCAGCGCGGCCAGACGGTTCAAGTCCTCCACGCTGAGATACGGATCCTTTGTGAGTTGCTGGACTTGCTGCTCGTACTGGGAGTGCTCTTGGGCCAGGCGTTGCAGTTCGGAGTTGCTGCTCAGGAGTTGCTCGCGAAGTTCGCGCGACGCGATGGGCATCAGCTCGCCTCCAGGTTGTGGTCTCCCTTCCCCGGCCTGAAAAACTAGCACAGGCCCACAACGAGAATCAAGACGCAGATTGTGACCCAAATTTCGGATGTCATCCCGAGTCCGCCGGAAACGGACGAGGGACCTGCTCTCAGGCAATTGGAACGAAAACAGCAGATTCCTCGGCGTCCCGACGAATCGCGACTCCTCGGACTGACAACATGCGGGGGCCGAACGAGAGAGCCTAAATCTTTCGTGCCAGCACTAATGCGCTTTCCAGCGGCTCGCGGTAATAATTATTCCGCAGACCGGCGGGCAGAAAGCCGTGTCCCTGGTAAAAAACGATGGCGCCGGCGTTGGATGCGCGCACTTCCAGAAAAACCCGCCCGCCGCCGGATTTCCGCGCGGCAGCCAGTGCTTCACTGAGCAACGCGGAGGCGATCCCTGTCCTTCTCGCCCCGGATGCGACCGCCAGGTTCAAGATTTCCAGTTCTTCGCCGGAGAATAATCCGGCCAGAAACCCAACGACTGCGCCTTCCTCATCCGCCACCCAGGCGTGGTATCCGGTGCGAAGGTTGTCGTATTCCAGAGCGTCCTGCTGCCCGCAGAAAATTCGCCACTCATCGGCGGGCCATTGCGCGGCGCCGGGACTTGCCTTTTGAATCGAGAGGACAGCCTCCAAATCCGCGGCGGTCATGTGGCGCAGCGTAGCCACGTGCTATGCGGAGCCTTTGAAGGTAAGTTCCGCGTCGGAGCGCCGTACATAGTTCGCGTCCAGGTGCAGTGCGTCCACTACTTCTCCGCGTCGCGCGCGCTCCAAGCCGAGCCGTCCGACCAGTGGCGCGAGCACGGGCGATGCCTGAGTCACAGTGCTTTTCGCAAACGTCGATTTCTCGAGTTCGGCATACAGCGACGCCGGGACTGGAGAAACAAAGGCAACTGTGCCGTGAATATGTTCCCGGAATTCTTCGCCAAGCCAGGCCAGAAATTCGGAGAAGGACTCTACGCGTTCGTCCTTGTAGCGGCGCAGTCCTTGCGGAACCCGCTCAAACAGCGCGCCAAAGATTTGTCCACGGCGCGCGTCGAGCACCGGCGCCACCCACTTCGCAGCCTCAGCGGACTGCACCGCCACCGCTTCCAGCGCACTGACCGCGGCAATGGGCTTGCCATAGACCTCGGACCAGCCCTTCACTGCGGCCAGCCCTACGCGCAATCCAGTAAATGAACCGGGGCCGGCAGTCACGGCATAAAGGTCGAAGGCAGGGAGTTGGAGATGTAATTCTCCCAGCAGAATTTCCAACTGTCGAAACATCCGCGACGAATAAACCTCTTCCCCGCTCGTGCCAATCACACCGAGAAGCTGTTCATCGCTGAGCACAGCCAGACTTCCCATAGTAGAACTCGTATCGACCGCGAGGATCAGCATGTTGAGATTCTACTCTGCCGCCTTCAAAATGAAAGCTGCCAGGTCAGGATTAGCTCGAACGTGCCCTTCATTCCTCTACTACTGAAATTAGGGCTAACAATTCTGTGGGCGTGCCGCTCCCGAAATGAGTCTGCGGAATCACTTGACGTTTCTAAGCCTTTTAACTAGAATTGGATGTGCGAGATTGGGGGTCTCACCGATGGACTTCAAGATAGGGGAAAAAGTCGTCTATCCGAACCACGGTGTTGGGATCGTCGAGCAAATCAGCTATGGCATTGTCAACGGCAAGCCAGAGAAATACTTCCTCCTGAGAGTTTACTCCAGCAATCTCAAAGTGATGGTGCCGCAGAACAACGTTACCGCTGTCGGCTTGCGGCCCATCGTCCGGTCGCCGGATGCAGCCAAAGTATTCACTTACTTGGAGAAAGGCTCCTGCTGCTCCCACAACGACTGGAAACACCGCTTCAAGGAAAATTCCGAGCGCATGCGCACGGGCTCGCTTCTGGAAGTGGCCACGGTGTTGAAGAGCCTGGTATCGCTCTCCGGCACAAAGCCGCTCTCGTTCCGCGAGAAGAAAATGCTGGAGCGCGCCAAGCACTTGCTGGTCACGGAGTTGGCCACAGTTCGGAATACGTCCGAGCAGCAAGTGGAAGATTCCGTGGTGCGCGCGCTGGCCAAGGCCAAGCTGCAAATGCCGGTGTCCCTCGAAAAAGTCGAGTAGGCGCCGCCCACAACTTTCAAGTCCCGGCTTGTCCTGAGCGCAGCGAACGGCTGACGGCTCAGCGTTAAGCCGGGATTTATTTTTTCTTCTTCTTGCCGGAAGGCAATAGCAACGCGTCCAAATCTATTTTGTTCACGCCATCCGTAAAGATCAGACCGGTCGCTCCCCGCTCCACTTTATACACAAGGTCAAAGAACCCGTATTCCGGATTGATTCCTACCGGCGTCCAGAGCGTATTGTTCCATGGTCCTATCTCGATCATCGCGCCGGGATTGTTGCAGTACGAGTATTCATTCCGATCCACTCCCCACGCTCCGTAGGTATACGATTTGTCCTGATTATCCTTCACCAGCACGCGCTGACGATCCAGCATAGGACACTGGCGCGGGCGGACAGAAAAGTGCAACACCAGCAAATCCGCTCCTTTGTCTCCGGTAACGAGCTGCGTCTGCCCTTCACTGATGGTCGGGCCGGGCGCAGACCGAGAGGTTACGGGTGGAAACGGAATCGTGGTTTGGGTCATGGCTTTCCACTCGGCGCGCATCAAAATTCCGATTAACGTTTCGCGGTTGCTCTGCGACACAGGCTTTTCCGCCTTCGGCGGCTTCTGCTCCGGGTTTTGCAAATCAAGCGGCGAGGAACTGACGCCAGAAATTAGAAACGCTCCAAAAAACAGCGCAAGAAAAAGATGAGGCGCTCGTTGGCACAGAGAATTTCGCATGGCGGCACCTCTCCGAAAAAGGTGGGCTTCCGGCGGAAGGCTTTGCTCCGCTTCGCGTGCGCAGCATCCTACCGCACCCGAGCGATGTCAAGGAATCAGATGAACCCGCTCCGGAAATGGTTTTGCGAGTCTTAGCGTTTCTTGCCCCATCCGCCCCCGCCCGGTGATTCCACGCGCACCACGTCCCCAGCCTTCGCGTAGAAACTGCACTTCGCCGCCAGCGATTTTTTGGTATTGCCTGTGAGCAGTTCGTTCTTCCCTTTCGCGCCGGGCGCGCCGCCGGCGAGGCCATAAGGCGCTGTTTCTCTGCGGTCACAGAGCAGGCCGACCTGCACATCGGCAAGCAATTCGATTTCGCGGACGATGCCATCGCCGCCGCGCCAGCGTCCGCGCCCGCCCGAACCGCTGCGCAGCGCGTACTTGCGCACGCGCAACGGATAGGCGTGCTCCAGCACCTCGATGGGCGAATTGAGAGAGTTAGTCATGTGCGTGTGGATTCCGTTCAGCCCATCGAGTCCCGGACGTGCGCCCATGCCGCCGGCAATCGTTTCGTAATACGCGAACGGCTCGCCGTGATTTCGCGGATCCGCCCCGCCGAACGTGACGTTGTTCATCGTGCCCTGACTGGCGGCAGGAATCCGCTCGGGCAGCGCCCGCGAAAGCGCGCGGAAGAGCGTGTCCACAATTCGCTGTGAGGTTTCGACGTTGCCGCCGGCCACCGCCGCGGGCGGGCGCGCGTTGACGATTGTTCCCTCCGGCGCAATCACGCGAATGGGACGCATGAGCCCCGACGTCGCCGGCACTTGCTCGTCCAGTAAGCAGCGGAAAACATAGAACACCGCCGACCAGGTAATCGCTTCGACGGCGTTGACGCTCCCCGCGCACTGTGGCGC
>DASYRO010000112.1:0-11643 GCA_036004385.1 Candidatus Acidiferrales bacterium | reverse complement strand
TCATTGCGAACTATGTACAGGCCGTGGGCGGCGCGGAGGCCGTGCAGAAGATTACGAGCCGCGTGGCCAAAGGAATGTTGACTGTGGGCGGCGGCAATGCGACGCCGATTGAGATTTTTTCCAAGGCGCCGGATAAACGCGCCTCGGTATCGCACCAGCCGAACGGACGAGACAGCATCACGGCCTACGACGGGAAGGTGGGATGGCTTGGCGGCACGGGCCAGCCGCCACGCGAAATGACTGCTGCCGAAAATGCCGCCGCGCGGTTCGATGCGGACTTGCGATTTGCGGCACACGTGAAGCAGTCGCTAATGCAACTGCGCGTGATTCGCCCGGAAAAAATCGGCGACCGCGACATGCATGTAATGATCGGACGGATTCAAGGCCAGCCGCCGATGCGGCTCTATTTCGACCAGCAGACCGGGCTGCTCATGCGCGTGATCCGCTACCAGGAAACTGCGCTGGGCCGCTTGCCCACGCAAATTTATTACGCCGATTATCGCAAGACCGATGGGGTGAACATTGCGTTCCGCTGGACGATTGCGCGGCCCAACGGAAGGTTCACGATTCAGGTCGAACAGGTACAGCACAACGTGTCCATTGACGACGCGAAGTTTTCTCCGCCGCCGGCGCCCTCGGGCGTGGAACAAAAACCGCCAACTCCGTAGTCTGGACTCGGCGACGTCATTTCAGCTTGGCGTATTCGGCTTTGGCTTCCTGAAGGACGGGGATGTCCGGGTCGGCGTCTTTCCAGAGCGCGAGGAAATCCTGGTAGGCGATGCGGGATTTTGGCGCATCGCCGGCGAGCGCATAGGCTCGCCCAAGTTGAAGAATTGCCAGTGCGCGGCCTGGCCAAGTTGGGTCCGCGCCCTTGGCACCGGCGATTTTCTGAAATTCGGAAGCCGCTTCAGTCCCCTTTCCCGCACGCAGGTAAGCCAGACCGCGGACGTAGGTCATGGCGGGGTACGCCCGCTCGAGAGCCCCAACCGATTGTAATGCCTCAGTCGCACCGGCGGGATTGTTGCTGTGGAGCTGGATTGCAGCGCGAACGGTAGGCAACTCCGCGGAGCTGAGCAGTAGGTCTGCTGGCGCGCGTTTGGCCAGACCGTCCACCAGCGTTTTTGCTTGAGCCGTCTGCCCGCAGAATGCAAGTGCCACCGCAATCCAGGGCGCCGTAGATCGGCTGGGCACGCCCTTCATCGCGGCGGCGGCCTCGCGGGCGGGTTGGCATTCGCCAAACAAAGCCGTTTGTTCGGCGAATTGCGCCGCAAAGGAAGCACTTTGTCCTTGCAAGTTGTTGCGCTCCGCCACTTGACTCGCCTGACGAGCAAGCTCGCGCGCTCTGTGGAGCTTCCCCTCAAAAAGTGCGACCGAGGCTTGTTCTTGAGTCATCCACGCTTCGTCGGGCTTCCCGGCGGCCCAGGCCACCTGGCGCTGCATGGCCGCGACATCCTTCTGTTCGAACGCGAGCCAATAGAGCCACACGTGCGTGTTAATGAAATCCTGCTTCTTGGCGATCATTTCCTCTAGGACCGCCTTGGCCTCTTCCACCCGATTGAGATACAGCAGTACTCTCCCGAGGTTCTGAACGGAAATGGCGGGGAGCGGGCTCAAAGAAATGGCTGCGCGGTACTCCTCGGCGGATTTCTCCAGTTCTCCCATGCGCTCATATGCGAAACCCAGGTTGTTGCGGGGGGCGAATTCTCGCGGATAGCTTTGTATCCAGACCTCGAGGGTCTGAATGGACTTGTCGAGTTCTCCCGTGACGCTGTCATAGTAGCGCGAGGTGATCTGAAACTTCTCGCGCTCGCTAACCCGGTCGCGCAATTCAAAAGCTTTCCCGGTGTACAAGGCTCCTTGGTCGCGGTCCCCGGCATTGGCATAGGCAATACCCAGAGCGGAGTAAGCGATAGCGAAATTCGGGTCGAGTTCGATTGCCCGTTTCAAGAAGTTAATGCTGCCCACATCTCCACGAAGGAGCTGCTCACGTCCCAGGGTGTAGGCCTTGAGCGCTTCCAGCGACGACGTCGTGGCCTGCGACAGCGGAACATCGAATTTTTGGATGGAGCTGAGCGATTCGCCGAGTCGCCCGCGCAAGTGTGTGGCGGCTTGGCCCAGGGACGTGAGCACCTGTTCGCGGCTGGCGGCTTCGACCTGCTCGCGCGCCAGCGAATCGCCGGTGCGACAAGTCACCGCCTCGAGCGAGATGACATAGTGGCTGCCCAAGGTGGTGATCGTGCCGGTGAGCATGGCCTTCAAGTTCTGTCGTTCGCAAACCTCGCGGGCGATATCGCCAGACACGCGTTCCTCCGGCGGCCGGCCCATCGAGCGCAAGGTCTGGCGCACTTGCTGCTCCGGAGAGATGTTCAGAAACGGGGATTGTCCGAGCTGCACGGCAAGCGCCTGCTTCAACGTTCCATCGAAAGCAGGTTCGCCAGTGCTGTTCACGAAGTCGGCGAGAAGAATGGTGTCTTTTTCTGTCAGGGCGTGCGCGCCGCGGAGGAAGAAAAACCATCCGCCGGCCGCCAACGCCAGGACGACGACGGCGGCCCCAACAATAATGCTGGGGCTGAAGAACCGCGATGCGCGAGGGATTGCTGCAGTGGACGAGGCAGGTGCGGTCGCAGCGCTGGCGGGTGCAGACGCGCCAGCCACCGCCTCCGCGGAAACGCCGTGCGCGATAGCCGAGCGGCCGGAATCAGTGTCGCGGCGCAGACGCTTGAGGTCGGCGCGGAATTCGCCGGCGGTCTGATAACGCAATTCGCGATCTTTTTCGAGCGCCTTGCTGATGATGTGCTCAAGCTCGGGCGGCAGCTCCGGGTTCAGGCGCGACGCCGGGATGGGCGTTTTGTGCAGGATGCCGTCGAAGATAAGAGCGGATGTGCCGCCACTGAAGGGCGGCCGGCCGGTGGCCATTTCGTAGAGCACAGCGCCGAGAGAAAACAGGTCGCTGCGCGCATCGAGTTCTTCGCCGCAGGCTTGCTCGGGCGACATGTAGGCGACGGTACCCACGGCCGAGCCGGGGCTGGTGAGATGTTCTTCGCCCAGACTGCCTGTGGGCATGGCCGAAGCGCCGGCGATCTCCGCTGGATTTTGCGCTTGCGATTTCTTGGCGAGGCCGAAATCGAGAATCTTGGCCTGCCCGCGCGTTGTGACGAAAATATTGGAAGGCTTGATGTCGCGGTGGACGATGCTCTTTCCGTGCGCGGCATCGAGCGCATCGGCAATCTGGATGGCCAGCTCCAGCAGCACCTCGACCTTCAGTGGCCGGCCGGCGATGGCGTGCTGGAGCGTGCGTCCTTCCAGCATTTCCATGACGATGAATTGCGCGCCGTCAAAATCGCCGACGTCGTAAATGGTGCAGATGTTCGGATGGTTCAGCGCGGATGCGGAGCGCGCCTCGCGCTGGAAGCGCTCGATCGCCTGGTGGTCGCGGGAAACTGTCTCGGGGAGAAGCTTCAACGCCACGCGGCGGCCCAGGCGCGTGTCTTCGGCTTCGTAGACTACGCCCATTCCGCCGCCGCCCACGCGATCGAGGATGCGGTAATGCAACAGAGTTTTGCCAATCATGGGAAGAATCGCCCGATGGCGGGCATCTTAGGCGGACACCTCTGACAAGTCAACGAAAAGCAATGGCTGACAGTTGGCCTTTGTCCATTGCATTTTGTTTTCAGGCAGGTATGATGCTGCACAATCATGAAACTGGTGGAATCGTAGGTGGACGTCGCGTCGCATGATGTTCTCCTGGTGGGCGGTGGAGGCGCGGGACTTCGCGCGGCGATTGCTGTCGCGGAAACGAATCCCAAGCTGAGCGTCGCGGTCGTGTCCAAGGTTTATCCCATGCGCAGCCATACCGTGTCCGCCGAGGGCGGAGCGGCAGGAGTAGCTCGTCCGAACGACAGCCTCGACGAACACGCTTATGACACGATCTCCGGCGGAGACTGGCTCTGCGACCAGGATGCCGTGGAAGCCTTCGTGAAGGAAGCGCCCGAGGAGCTGTTGAGACTGGAGCGCTGGGGATGCCCCTGGAGCCGCGAGCCGGATGGGCACATCGCTGTGCGCTCCTTCGGCGGGATGAAGAAGCAGCGCACGTGGTTTGCCGCGGACAAAACCGGCTTCCACATGCTGCACACGTTGTTTCAGACGTCGCTCAAGTACCCCGCCGTGGTGCGCTACGACGAATCGTTCGTCACGCGCCTGCTGGTGGATGACGGCCGCGTGCAGGGCGTGGTGTCCATTGAACTGATGTCCGGAAAAATCCGCGCCATCACCGCGAAGGCTGTGCTGCTGTGCACCGGCGGCTGCGGCCGCGTTTTCCCGTTTACCACGAACGCCAACATCAAGAACGGCGATGGAATGTCGCTGGCTTACCGCGCGGGCGCTCCGCTGAAGGACATGGAATTCATTCAGTATCACCCTACCGGCCTTCCGTTCACGGGGATTTTGATTACCGAGGCCACGCGCTCCGAAGGCGGCTATCTGCTCAATAAGGACGGCTACCGCTACTTGCAGGATTACAACCTGGGGACGCCGCAGCCCAAGCCCGTGTTGCGGTCGATGGAACTGGGCCCGCGCGATCGCTTGTCGCAAGCATTTGTCAAGGAAATGGAGAAGGGCCGCACGCTGAAGGGTCCGTATGGCGACTTCGTTCATCTGGACCTGCGTCACCTTGGGGAAAAACTCATCAACACAAAATTGCCGTTTGTCCGCGAACTGTGCCTGAAATACGAGAATATTGATCCCGTTCACGAACTGATCCCGGTGCGGCCCGTGGTGCATTACATGATGGGCGGCGTTTCCACGGACATCCATGGCGCAACGCCGCTGGCCGGATTGTACGCGGCAGGCGAAGTCGCGTGTGTGAGCATCAACGGCGCAAATCGCCTGGGATCCAACTCTCTGCCGGAGCTGCTGGTCTTCGGCGCGCGCGCCGGCAAGGCAGCGGCCCTCTACGCATCCGAGCAGCCTGCGCCCGCAGGCGCCGTGCTGGCACAGGCGCGAGCGGAACAGGAACGCATCGAAAAGCAATTTTTAAAGAAGGACGGGGGCCAGGAGCGCATCGCCAGCCTTCGCGAAGAAATGCAAAAGACCATGGAGCAGTGCGCGGGAATCTACCGCAGCGGGACTTCACTGGCGAACGGCGCGCAGAAAATCCGCGAGCTGCAGGAACGCTACAAGAATATCGCCCTCGACGATCACAGCCGCACATTTAACACGCAACTCATGGCGGCATTCGAGCTGGGCTACATGCTGGACGTGGCCGAAACGATGGTGCAGAGCGCCCTGCATCGCACGGAATCCCGTGGCGCACATCAGCGCACGGATTTTCCCAAACGCGACGACGCGAATTTTCTAGCGCACTCCATTGTCCTGCGCAATGCGGATGGTTCATCGCGGGTCGATTATCTTCCCGTGACCATTACGCGCTGGCCGCCGGGTGAGCGCGTGTACGGACAGCAGGCGCAAGAGGCGCCCGCGAGGTAATCCAGCATGGCGGAAACGATTCAACTGGAAGTCACGCGGTATTCGCCGGAAAAGGACGCGGAACCGTCCTTTCAAACTTACGAGGCACCGCTGCGGAAGGACTGGGTGGTCCTTGACGCGTTGAACTACATCAAGGACCGCGTGGATGGGTCGCTGACGTTCCGCTGGTCCTGCCGCATGGGCATCTGCGGAAGCTGTGGTATGACCGTGAATGGCGAACCGAAACTCACGTGTGCAACATTTCTTTCCGACTATGCCCCGGGACCTGTGCGCGTCGAGCCGTTGAAGAATTTTCCCGTGGTCCGCGACTTGGTCGTAGAAATCACCGATTTTCTTGAGAAACTTCAGAAAGTGAAGCCGTGGTTGATCCGTAAGGATAATAAACCGCTGGCCGAGGGCGAATTTCTCCAGACGCCCGAGCAATTGGAACAATTCCGGCAGTTCAGCATGTGCATCAACTGCCTGCTGTGTTATGCCGCGTGCCCCGTTTATGGACTTGATCCGCTCTTCAGCGGTCCGGCGGCGCTCGCGCTGGCCCAACGCTACAACATGGATTCGCGCGACCAGGGCGCGCGCGAACGCCTTGATATGCTCTCGCAGAGTGAAGGCATCTGGGGCTGCACGTTCGTCGGCGAGTGCACGGAAGTTTGTCCCAAGCATGTCGACCCGGCCGGCGCGATCCAGCAGTACAAGCTGACCGCGGCCAAAGAATGGTTCAAGTCATTCCTTCTCCCGAGGGGAAGCGAATGAATCAGGCGCCGCCTTACAGGCAACATCATCCTCGCTGGTATCGCGAGAGGATTTCCACGTACTGGTGGCTGGGCAAGTGGCCGTACCTGAAATTCGTCCTGCGCGAACTGAGCAGCGTCGCCGTGGCGCTCACCGTGGTCATGACGCTGATACAGGTCTGGGCATTGCGCGCGGGCCGTGAATTCTACGCGGCGTTCGAGCAAGCGGTGCGCGCACCGCTCGTGGTTGCGCTGGCCGCCGTCAGCTTTGCCTTCGTACTGCTCCACGCGATTACCTGGTTTAACCTGGCGCCCACGGCGATGGTGCTGCGGGTGGGCGGCAAGCGTGTGCCGGATTTTGTAATCACGGGCGCGAATTACGCGGCGTGGTTCGTCGCGACGGCGATGGTTGCGTGGTTCATCCTGAGAGGCTAATTGGCCAAACGACCCAAAGAGCCGTTTTTCTGGACGCTGTTCAGCATGGGCGGCGTGGTCGCGGCGTTTTTCATTCCCGTGCACCTGTTCTTATTCGGGCTGGCGTTTCCGCTGGGCTGGCTCGCGTCGCCAAGTTACGATTCACTTGCTGCGCTGTTGCAGAATCCGCTCGTGCGTCTGTATCTGTTTGTTCTGTGTTCGCTGCCACTGTTTCACTGGGCGCACCGCTTCAAATACACGCTCTATGATGGGCTGCAAATTAAGCATCTCAACGAAGTCATCAACGTTTTCTGCTACGGCGGAGCCATTGTGGGGACACTGGTGGCGGGCTACTTATTGTGGTGAGATGCGCGATCGCACACTCACGCGCGCGCGTGCTCGGGGAGTCAGCAAAGGAGGGCGTGATGTTTGAATTGAAGAGCTTGCACAAGGACGCAATTCCCGCCGCGCTGGTGAAAGTGGAGCGCTACCGTCTGCTCAATGAACCGCAGCAGGCGGAGAGCATCTGTCTGGACATCCTCGCCGCCGACGCGGAAAACCAGCAAGCATTGATCGCCTTGATCCTTTCGCTGACCGACCAGTTCGCCAGCACCGCCACCGAGCGCGTCCATGACGCCCAGGCATTGCTCCCGCGACTGCATCGGGAATACGACCGGGCTTATTTTGCCGGAATTATCTGCGAGCGGCGCGCGCGAGCCCTGCTGGCGCAGGGAAACCCCGGCTCGGGCTTTGCCGCGTATGATTGGTTTCGCGGAGCCATGACCTGGTTCGAAAAGGCGGAAACCATGAAGCGCCCTGAAAATGAAGAAGCGGTGCTGCGATGGAACTCCTGCGCGCGCTTCCTGAACCTCCATCCGCATTTGGAACCGAAACCTGAAGAACGAGCAGAACCCATGCTGCTCGAGTAGCCCCGCCGGGCCGGACGTGCGCCCAAGCGGGCGCGCTTTTGTCGTCATGTTAGTTCAATCATGCGCACACGGAGATGCGATCCTCCGCCACGCATTCGTCAAGGTAGTTGATTCAGGTACAGGTCCTGTTCCAGCCGGAAATTCAGAACCGTTTCCGAGGGAACGTTGACTTCCTTCCCTTTGGTGAGAACTGCGCCGCCCACGGCGCCAATCGCCGCGCCAATGGCGGCTCCCTTGCCTCCGCCGACGACGGCGCCAATCAACGCGCCGAGGATCGCGCCGCCCCCGACCCGAGCGGCAGTTCGCTTGTTCGCGCCGAGTCCCTCGCGGCCTTTCTCGCGCAGATCTTCCGTATCCAAACTGTAGCGGCGTCCTCCCACGACCACCGAATCAATGTCCAGCACCAGGTCCGATCCCTCGGTGCTGAGAATCACCAAGTCCACGTCGGAACCCTTCGGTATGGCCAGTGAGCCGGAGTTGTCGAGTACGTCTTGTTCCACCGAGGCGGAAAAGCGTTGCCCTTCACGAGCCGTCTTGGAGTCAATCGCCTCGTTGGTGCGGATGGATATCTGCGTGCCGCGAGAGATGAGCCGCGTCCCATATACATCGCGAGGCAGATTGAGAGAGCCGCCCTCGGCGACCGTGATGCGGTCCTCGCGGCCGCCTATGCTGTAGTCAACCGTGAGGATTTTGGGACGATCGTGATCGGGGTCACCACCCATCGTGGAGTTGTTCACGGCCATGGAAAGCCGGCCGTCGCGGATCTGTGAGGTTAGGCGGTTGGTAACATCGTTTGAACGCACATAGGTGCCGTAAGTCGCGCGGATGATCCGCAAGTCGTAACCGCCCGAGGAAGAGTCGCGTGGCAAATTGAGATAGCCGCCCTCAGGCACAGAGATTTGATCTTCGCGGCCGTTCAGGGAGTAGGTGACCGTGAGTGTCTTGGGGCGATCGTGATCCGGGTCGCCGCCCATGGTCGAGTTGTTGACCGCCATGGAAATTTGGCCGTCACGAATCTGCGAGTTCAGCCGGTCAGTCACGTCGTTGGAGCGGACGTATGTGCCGTAGGTGGCGCGGATGATCCGCAGGTCGTAGTGGTCGCCGACGGTGTCGCGAGGCAAATTCAGGTAGCCGCCCTCGGCGACCGTGATGCGGTCCTCGCGGCCGTCGACGCTGTAGGTGACCCTGAGCGTTTTCGGGCGGTCGTGGTCGGGATCGCCGCCCATCGTTGAGTTGTTCACCGACATGGAAAGCTGGCCGTCGCGAATCTGTGAGTTCAGCCGGTCGGTGACATCGCTGGAACGGACATTAGTGCCATAGGTGGCGCGGATGATGCGCAAGTCATAGCGGCCCGCAGTGGCGTCGCGAGGCAAATTCAGGTAGCCGCCCTCGGCGACCGTGATGCGGTCCTCGCGGCCGTCGATGCTGTAGGTGACCCTGAGCGTTTTTGGGCGGTCGTGGTCGGGATCGCCGCCCATCGTCGAGTTGTTCACCGCCATGGAAAGCTGGCCATCGCGGATCTGCGAGTTCAGCCGATTGGTGACGTCATTGGATCGAATATTGGTGCCGTACGTGGCGCGGATGATGCGCAAGTCGCCGAGCGCCGCAACACTGAACGTATAGCCGCGAAGATTTATGTCCTGGTTCTCCCGGAAGGTGAGCCAGCGGACTTGCCCGTTCCTTGTCAGGACGAGGATTCGCAGCACGCTTTCTGCACCAGGACGCGAGGTCACACCGAGAGTGGCGTCGTCCACGCGGAAGCTCAGCACATCGCCGCGAGCGAGAGTGGATACACGCTGCGATACGTCCGTCCACCTGTTATCGCGGCCGTACTCCGCAAGGACTATTTCGCCGCCGCGCTGGCTGTACTGCGGAGCGCCCCAGATTTGCGCCGAAAGCGCGAAGAAGATCAAGAGCCCACACAGCGTAGCGAACCGTTTCATGACCGACCTCCTTTGTGTCATCAACGTCTGGTGAAGTCTTTCATCGGGGAAAGTACGTCGCCCCAGATATGATGCCGACACGATGGATGGTGCCGTACTCAGAGGGCTGGTATTCTGAAGATACCGCCGGCTTCCGTGCGGGTCAAATGTACGAATTGGCGGAGCCCGAAATGTTTTTATAACCATCTGAATTCTTGACGGGGTTCGCGGGCCATGCTAGAAAGATACTAATGCAGTGGGGGTCGAGTGGTTTGCGCAGGTGTTTCGGCAAACCGCTAAGTTTCGATCAGAATAATTCCAGCCTCCCGGCCGAAGTGGTCCCAGCCTGAAATCTCATCTCAACGTCTCGAGGAGAAAACCATGAATGTGCACAGAACGCTGCGCGTCCTTCTGATTGGTCTAGCAGTGATGGCGCTATTGCTGGCGGCGCAATTCGAGCGGATGGTGCGGGCGCAGGAGGCGTCCGAACAAGTGGTCTTCAGCGGAGTGGGCAGCGGTACCTTCGACGGCACGGCCACGCCGGTCGGATTCTGGATCTGGTGCGAAGCCGAATCCGAAAACCCGTACGAGGGGGAATGCGCGGGATCCATGTACTTCTACAAGCTGGGCATCACCGAACACGTGTTTGACTTCTCTGAGGAAGAGGGCGTGGTAGAAAATGCGGACGGCACGTACACGCTGCACGTGATCTCACAGGATGGCAGCATTGATTGCACGCTGCACAACCTCACGGCAGATCACGGTCCGAAGAACACCGTGGACGTGTCCTGCTCGGCGCCGAGCGGCAGCGGATCCTCCACGAAAGCGGTGGTCAACGTTACCGGGCCGTAAGAATCCGGCAGAACAGCGTTATCCGAGAATTAGCTGGGCTTGACTTCGGGATACAGCCGCTCGAACACGGGATCGCCGTGAAGAAGTGTAAGTTCGGGGTCTCGTCGCGCCCAGTCTGCGTCCTTGAAACCCGCATTCCAGGCTTTTTCCACGGCGACGACAGCCTCCGACTTCTTATTCAGCATGCAGTAAATACAAGCGATGTTGTAGAGAACTGTGGCCTCAGTGGGACGCAGGGCCAGGGCCAGATTGGCTTCGCGCACGGCTTCATCTACTCGGTTCATGGTTGCATAATCGACGGACAGGATCGTGCGCGCGCGAGCGTCTTCAGGAACGCGCTTTAGGTGCTCTTCCATGGCTTGAATTCTGCGCAAACGCACATTGCGCGCCGTGTCTTCTTTCCCCAATGCGCCGAGGGCGTTCACAATCGGCACGTAGACGTTGTAGTCGGTGCCACTGGCATCGAGCGCTTCTTCAGCAATGTTGATGAGTTCCTGGTAGCGTCCGGAAGCGAAAAGCGCACGGCCCAGCAGGTAGTAAGCGCCCTCGCAGTCGCGCTTGCGGTCAATGGCCAGCTTCACGCAGCGGACGGCATCTTCATACTGATTGCTGGCGTAGAGAATCCACGCCTGTGCGACGAGCACTTCGGGTTGCTCCGGCCGCAGAGCCACCGCACGTTGCGAGGCAGCCATCGCGCGGCCAATCCACGTCGTTTCGCGCTGGTAGTGATAATAATTTTGCGCGCAGACGTTGGCGATGGAAGCATATCCCAATGCGAAGTTGGGATCCTGGGCGACGGCGTTTTCGAACATCTGCAATGCGAACTCCAGGTCCTGCCGCGTGAGGCGGCGCGCATAGCTCTTGCCTTGCAAGTACAAGTCGTACGCCTGAAGATTTTCCGTGGGCTTGCTGGCGAGCTCCGCCTTTTCCTGCGGAGAAAGCGTGATGCGGAGAGCTTCGGCAATCTTGCGAGCGATTTCGTCCTGCACTTCGAAGATGTCTTTCATTTCGCGGTCATATCGCTCGGACCACAGCGGAAAGTCCGTATGCGTATCAACCAACTGCGCGTTGATGCGCAGGCGGCTGCCGGCGCGGCGCAGGCTGCCCGCGAGCACAAAGGATGCGCGGAGTTGCTGGCCGATCTGCGCGGGCGTCACCTGCTTGTCGCGGAACGCGAGCACCGTCGGGCGCGAGAAGATATTCAGGCCCTTGATTTTAGAGAGTTCAGTAATGATGTCTTCGGTGATGCCGTCGCGAAAATATTCGTCCTCTTTCACGCCGCTGAGGTTTTCAAAGTAAAGCACGGCAACGGAT
>DASYRO010000111.1:0-2737 GCA_036004385.1 Candidatus Acidiferrales bacterium | reverse complement strand
CGGAGTTCGCGTTCCTGAATGGACGCGAGCACGCGGTCCAGATGCGGCGTAGTCTCCTGATGGATGGAAATCATGTCGGCCCCGGCGTCCGCAAACGCCCCGACGTAGCGGTCGGGTTCCGAAATCATGAGATGCACATCCAGCACCAGGGTGGTTGCCTTGCGCAATGAAGAAACTACGGGCACGCCGATGGAAATGTTGGGCACGAAATGCCCGTCCATGACGTCCACATGCAACATGCGCGCGCCGCCGCGCTCGACGGCGGCGATTTCCTCGCCCAGCCGCGAAAAATCCGCAGCCAGGATGGACGGCGCAATCTCGATTGAAGAAATCATCGTCACTCAGGCTTGGATTCTAACACAGGCGGCGCCGGCGGCTGCCCAACTACTTGCAGCTCGATGTTCGCCCTGGCAACAATTTTCGCGCCGCGCGGCGGAGCCTGCGCGAGGACGATTCCCTTGGGCTGGTCCGGCGATGGTGTGTACGTCATCTTGGCCAGATGCAGGCCCGCGGTGGTGATCACGTGTTGCGCGTCAGCCAGAGGCATGCCGATCAAATCAGGCATGACGAATTCCTCCGGGCGCGCGCCTTGCGACACCAGCAGATTCACGCGCGGGCTGCCCGTGTTCGAGGCCCTGGGCGGCGGATCCTGCTGGATTACTTCGTCCGGGTCCTTCTGCGGCAGGTACACCGCGGAAATTTCTCCGACCTGTAATCCTCCCCGCAACAACTCAATGCGGGCCGTCCTCGCGGTGCCGCCGATCAGCGAGGGCACCGAAACTTTCTGCTGGCCCAGGCTCAACACCACGTGCGCGCGCTGCTGCACCTTCACACGCGTGCCCGCCGGAGGACTCTGCCGCACAACGTAGTCCGGAGGCAGGTCGCTGTACACGCGGTCGGCGATTTTCATTCCCAAGTGGCGTCCCTCGAGCAGCGCCTGCGCGTCCCCAAATTTCAATCCCACCACTTTGGGGACTTCTACCTCGCGGCCTTGAATGGCAAAGCGGATGGCTGTAATCGCGCTCAAAAACGAGATGGCCAGCAGAACGAAAAGCTGAAGCCCCAGTCGCGCATACGCCTCGAATTTGTCTCCGAACTTCATCGCTCACACGCCAGGTGCAAATCATGCGCCGCTGGAGTCCATTCTAGCCCACTACGCAGCGCGCGTCAGAGTTTTAGAAATTAGCTGCGTTCGATAGCGACGGCAAAAAAACCGTCGGTGCCGTGTTCGGGCGGAAACGTGCGGAACGCGCCGTCCGCGCCGCAGAGAGCCGCAGCGTCCGCGCCTTCGCGCAGATGCGGCTGCAGTGCGCCGGCCACGCTCACACTTCGACAACCGGGAAATTTCGCCAACGCTACCTCTACCACTTGATTATTTTCTTCCGGCTCGAGCGAGCACGTCGAATAGACCAGCCGTCCGCCCGGTGCAAGCAGCGCAAGCGCATTCTTCAGCAGTGCGATTTGCCGTTCGCGTAGCTCGGCAATATCTTTCGGCTGAAGCCGCCAGCGGATTTCCGGATTGCGCGCCAGCGTGCCCGTGCCCGAGCACGGCGCGTCCAGTAGAATTTTCGCGAAGGAGCGCGCAAACGGAAGAAACGCGGTTGCGTCGAGCGCAATCCGCCGTACGAACGAAGCGTGCACGCGCGCGAGCGTCGCGCCCAGTGCCTGCAAACGATGCACATGCACGTCCGCGGCGACGACGAGCGACTCGTCGCCCGCGGCGCGCGCGAGAATCGCCGTCTTTCCTCCGGGCGCGGCGCACAGGTCCAGCACGCTTTCTCCGGCGCGCACGTCGAGCAGATGGGCTACCATCTGCGACGCTTCATCCTGCATGGAAATCGCACCGCGCCGGAACGCCTCCGTGGCCGCCGGACTCCCGCCGCGCACATAAAACGCATCTCGCAGCCAAGCGCCCGGTTCGACGCGCATCCCCGCGTCGCGGAATTCCTGTTCGATCGCGCTGCGCTCGTTCGGCTGATGGACCGCACAGGCCACACGCGGCGCCGCATTGTTGGCCTGGAGCAAGGCAATGGTTCGCGAATCACCAAATTGGGCCAGCCAGCGCGCGACCAGCCAGTCGGGATGCGAATGGAGAATGCCAAGCCGTGTTTCTGAAGCTAAATTTTCTGGAACTAACCTGGCGGCATCTTCGCGCGGAGCTTTACGCAAAACCGCATTGACCAGCGACGCCGCGGAGCGCTTGCGCGCCGCCTTCACCAGTTCCACGGATTCATTGACTGCCGCCGATGCGGGCACGCGCGATAAAAATCGCAACTGATAAAGTCCCAAGCGCAGCGCCAGCAGCACTTCGAGATCCAGCGCGGACACCGGCTTGCCCGTTTGCCGCTCGATGACGTAATCGAGCAATCGCTGCCAGCGCAGCACGCCCAGCGTCAGCTCCGTCGCCAGCGCGGCGTCTTCGCGCTTCGCCGGCGATCGCGGATCATTCAACTTGGCGTGCAGCAATTCTCCGGCGAAGGCGCGCTCCGCCTCCACTCGGCGCAGAATTTCGAAAGCGATCCGCCGTGCCGCACTCACCATAGCCTGGACAGTTTAACTTCACATTCGCACTGCCAAGGTGTGAAAGATGTATCCTTAGGACTTAATGGCAGCGGAGCGACCGGAACGTCTACTTCAATTCCACCCTACGATGACGTGGTTTTAGCCTTTCCTTTCAGACGAATCCCGTGTGTTGCTCTTTGCAAGCAGGTGCAACAGCTTTGAATGTTTCCGAATA
>DASYRO010000110.1:0-4448 GCA_036004385.1 Candidatus Acidiferrales bacterium | reverse complement strand
TTCAGCGAGCCGGCGGCAAGCTTCAGCGATGTTTCCAGCAGCTCCAGAGCGCCGATGAGCGCGGTGACTTGTTCCGGGAGCGTCACTTTGGGCAGGGTGACCACAAAATTGTCCGGCAGCTCGCCGGCGGTTTTTTCGGCCAGCGCTGTAAGAAAAATGTCCAGCGTGCGCAGGCTGCGCTCGCGCAATTCTTCGCCGAGCGGCTTGATGCGGATGCCGATAAACGGCGGGAGCAGACCCTGCGCGCGGCCGGCGGCGACTTCGCGCGCGGCAGAGGCGGCGTGGCCGTCTTCTTCGTCGTCGGGACGGTTTCCGTAGCCGTCTTCAAAATCGAGGCGGAAATCTTCCACCGGCTCGCGCTGCAATTTTTCGCGCACGCGCGGATACACCTTCTCGGCGAGCGCGGCGTCCAGGCCGATGGCGCCGGCGAGCGTAGCGGCGTCGGCGGCGAATTCGCCGAGCGCGCGCAGCGCCTGCGCACCGAGCTTGCGCGCCGTATCTGCGCGGAACAGATGCGCTCCGCCATAGACGACGTGCACCGGCTGGCGCCGTCCGGATTCGCCGGGATATTTTTTGGCGAACGCGGCGTTGGAATCGCGAAGGCGCTGGGTGATGCCGCGGAGCTGGTCGGGAGTGAGCGTGCGTTTCATGGAAAACATATGAAACCACAGGTGAACGCAGATGAACACAGAGAAAAGCGGAAGGAAATGTTGAAGAGTTAAAAAGTGAAAGAGTTTAAAGTAAAAAGAAAATCGCGCAACGGGGGCGCGGGCCAGTGCGACGCGCGTGGGCCAACAAATCACGTTGGGGGGCGCAAGGCACACGGCTGCCACACAGCAGCAACTTCTACTTTTCGGCTTCGCCCATTTGTTCGACGAGGTAATTCTCCAGGCCGAGCTGGGCGATGAGTTCGAGCTGCGTTTCGAGCTGGTCCACGTGCTCTTCCTCGTCGTGCAGGATGGGCGTGAGGAAATCCGCGGTGGCGTTGTCGCCTACCTTGCGGCAGGTCTCGATATATTTATTGTAGGAAGCGACGGCGCTCTTTTCCAGCGCGAGATCGCTTTCAAACTGCTGTTGCACGGTCTTGCCGATGCGCAGTTTTTCCATCACGTCCATCTGTGGCAGGCCTTCGAGGAACAGGATGCGTTCCATGAGCTTTTCGGCATGTTTCATTTCGCCGATGGATTGCATTTTCGTGGCCTTGCTGAGCTTGTTGTAGCCCCAGTTTTCCTGCATTTCCGCGTGCAACATGTATTGATTGATGGCGGCCAGCTCTTCCTTGAGAGCGCCGGAGAGCGCTGTGATGACTTCGGGTTTGCCTTTCATGGTCGTCCCCTTTTTGTTGGATGGGGCGGTTCGCTCTGCGGGACCCGCCCCTACAGTCTTGGGCCTGCAACGGGCAGCACTTCATTGTAACCCGACGAAAATCGAAAAGCGAAAAACGAAAACCGGGAATCCACAGATTCGCCTCAAGAGGCGCAGCGGAAATGATGACGCAGATTACGAAGGAAAAGGACTCAACGCAGACGCGCAGAGTGCGCTGAGGAACGCAGAGAACGATCACCGATCTTCGAGTATCGAATATCGAATTACGGCTTTTGGTTTTCGCTACGCTTCTTTGCGCCGCGAGTCCGCGGCCGGAGCCGGGCAGATGATTTTCGGCTGGGGCTGCTTGCCGGGGCAATTCGGGCGTTCGGCGGTGAACTGCTCGGCTTCTGTCGAGCCGTCGAGCGCGGTGGTGGACGCGTTGCCGTTGGAAATGACCTTGGCCACCTCGTCGAAATATCCGGTGCCCACAAATTTCTGGTGCTTCACGCCGCGGTAGCCGGCCAGCTCTTCGAGCGCGAATTCGCTTTCCTGCACGCGGCAATAGGCAGTCATGCCTTCGGTGCGGTAGGCGTGGGCCAGTTCAAACATGCTGAGGTTGAGCGTGTGGAATCCGGCCAGCGTGACGAACTGGAAGGCGTAGCCCATGGCGCCAAGTTCGCGCTGGAAGCGCGCGATCGTTTCGCAATCGAGCTTCTTGCGCCAGTTGAACGACGGCGAGCAATTATACGCCAGCATTTTCTCCGGGAACTGCGCGTGGATGGACTCGGCAAAGCGTCGCGCTTCGGCAAGGTCCGGCGTGGCGGTTTCCGCCCAGACTAAATCGCAGTAGGGCGCATAGGCCAGTCCGCGGGCAATGGCTGCGTCGAGCCCGCCGCGGAAGGGGAAAAAGCCTTCCGGCGTGCGTTCGCGAGAGGTGATGAACGCGCGGTCGCGCGGATCGACGTCGCTGAGCAGCAGGCCGGCGCTGTTGGCGTCGGTGCGCGCGATGAGCAGCGTGGGCACGCCCATCACGTCCGCGGCCAGCCGCGCGGCGATTAGCTTTTCGATGAATTCGCGCGTGGGCACCACGACTTTGCCGCCGAGGTGGCCGCATTTTTTCGCGGACGAAAGCTGGTCTTCGAAATGCACGGCTGCGGCGCCCGCTTCGATCATCGCGCGCATCAATTCGTAGGCGTTCAGATTGCCGCCGAAGCCGGCTTCCGCGTCGGCGACGATGGGTGCGAACCAGTAGGTTCCGTTGTCGCCTTCCGCATGATGAATCTGATCGGCGCGCTGCAAGGCCTTGTTAATTTTGCGCACCAGGTTCGGGCAGCTATCCACGGGATAGAGCGACTGGTCGGGATACATGTCGCCGGAATCGTTGTTGTCCGCGGCAACTTGCCAGCCGGAGGCGTAAATCGCTTGCAGACCGGCGGCGACCTGCTGCACGGCCTGGTTGCCGGTCATGGCACCGAGCGCGTGTACGTACGGCTCGGATTGGAGGAGGCTCCACAGCCGCTCCGCGCCCAGCCGCGCGAGCGTGTGCTCGACGTGAATCGAGCCGCGCAGGTGCAGCACGTCCTCCGCGGAATATGGGCGCGTCACACCCGCCCAGCGGGAATCATCGAACCAGGAAGTGGCCAGGCGTTTTGCGTGTCCGTTGCAGCCGTTGGGTGCCATTGTTCCTCCTCAATTCAAAAGCCGAAACTCGAAATTCGAAAAACCAAATGCGCGCCTTGGAGTGCGGGAGCTTGCTCCCGCTTTGCCTTTGCCGCAGCTTGCTGCGGCATTTGATTTGCAGCGAAGCAAGCTTCGCTGGAGCAAAGCGGCAGCAAGCTCCCGCACTCCATGTCACACCGGCGTGAATTCGCCGCGCAGAATCATTTGCTCGCTCTGCAGGCGCGCTTTCAGGAACGTCTCCGGCGTGCCGGCGTCCTTCAATTTCCCGGCTTGCAGTTCTTCCAGAATGCGGGCCAGCTCCTCATCAAAAAGTTTTTCCAGAAATTTTGGCGTGTGCTCGACGCGGTGGCCATCCGCGTCAGTGATTTCGACGGCGTCGCTATGCTTCATGCGCTGCGCGAGCATCAGGCGGTAGATCCTGTCCGTCGCCAAATCTTCCATGTAGCCGTCAAGCAGGCTGGCGCCTTTGCCGTTGAGCACGCCATTGCGATAGCGGATCACGGTGCGCACGGCGGCGTGCGTGCCGACCAGCGAGCGCGCGCCCACGCCTTCGGGACGCGGGCGCAGGTCGGGATAGCGCTCGGGATTTGCCGGACGCGCGTGAAGTTGATTCGGCGCCGGGAACTGGCTGACGGCGATTTCGTTCTGGTCAGGATGACCGGTCCATGCGCCGTCCATCAGGCTGAGCGCTTCGTTTTTCTTGTCTTTTCCGAGCAGGGCCAGCGCGCGCGCGTTCAACTCCGCGTCTTCGCGGCTGGGATAGAGCGCGGTCATGCCGCCGATGGCCAGCATCCCGCGCTTGTGACAAATTTCCGGAATCAGCTCGCGCAAATTCTGAAAGAAGGCCACGTTGTGCGGAATCGTGTTGCGGTCCGGCAGCACCCACGCGGGATCGTGCAGATTGAAATGAATCAGGCTGGCCATGTAGTCCCAGCGGCCGAGATTGAGCCCGAGAATGTGCTTGCGCAGGTTGTAGGCGAACTCTTCCATCTCGAAGGCCAGCGGATGCGATTCCACCAGCGCCATGCACTTGATGTAGTCCTTCGGCAGATCCTTGGCGCTGGCGAGTTTGTAAAAGAGGTCGGCCCACCAATTCGCTTCTTCCGCGGACTCCGATTTCGGAATGTAGAACGAGAGCGGATGTTTCAGCTCGGCCGGGTCCGCGCCGAAGGCGATGAGCGCGCAATCGAACAACGGCGCGGGAATGGGCTCGGATAAAACGCCGGCCTGATGCAGATGCAGGCCGCGCGGGCGCAGCCAGATTACCGTGCTGCTCGGCTTGATGCTCACATTCCGATTGTGCTTCTTGTCGAAATAGGTGAGCGCGCCGCGCAAGGCGTCGCGAATATTGTGGATGCCGCGCGTGATGCAATCGAATGTGTTGGCGGTGGAATCTTCGAGGTCAAGCATCACGCCGGGCGCGCCGGAATTGAGCATCTTGACGCAGAGCTCGGCGTCGT
>DASYRO010000109.1:0-8929 GCA_036004385.1 Candidatus Acidiferrales bacterium | reverse complement strand
GCACGACGAGCACGCGCAAGCCCAGCGCGACAGCTGCTTCGATCATTTCCCCCGCGCCGGGAATTATTTCCAGCGGCATGGCGAAGGCCACGATGTCCACCGGCTGCGAAAATACGTATTCGCGCAACAGTTCCGTGGAGCCCAGCACGGGAGCGCCTTCCACTTCCGCGGGCGCGTGCTCCGGCTCGGGGTCCACGCAGCCGAGCACCGCGCAGTCCATTTCATCCGCCTGCCGCGCGCGGCGGATAAATTCCTTTGCGCGCTGCCGCGTGCCCACGACGAGAATGTGTGAGATCGAATAGATGTGCCCGCGGTGCGCGGCGAGCAGCACGGAAGCGGCCCATCGCGTGGCCAGCGACACCGGCACATACAGCGCGCAGAAGCCGAAGACCAGCAGCCGGCTGACCGCTTGCAGCTTCAACGCGAAGATGGCCACGCTCAGCAGCGCCAGTCCCGCCAGTTGCACTTCCGCAGTGCGCAGCAGCACCACGCGCCATGCGGGAGGGATTTCCGCGTGCAGTCCTGCGCGCCGCAGCAGCACCAGCCACAGCGGCACGATGAGCAGCAGCATCCACGCGTGCACGGACAATGGCCCTTCGGAAAATTCGCCGCCGCGCAAGTACGGCCGGTACGCGGGAAGCAGGCGGTAAGAAAGATAGAAGCTGGCGAAAATGGAAAGCAGGTCGGCGAGCACGAAGGCCTGCGCCGCGGAAGGCGCCCGTTCGGATTGAGGATGTCGCGTCAAAGGTTCTCTCTGTGTTCCTCTGCGTTCTTTGCGCGTCTGCGTTACATTTTCGCTTGCAGCGTTCGCAGAGTTCGTGTCGCCTACGTCGCCGCTGCCGCGCGCGCGGCGGCAATCTGCTTCACCGCTTTGGCTGCGTCCTGGTTGAACTGCCTGACGGTTTCCCGCGTGTATTTGTGGTCCGTCATTTTGGCGATGAACTGCGGCGGGATGGTGACGATGTGCGCGCCGGCCAGCGCCGCGGCTTGAATGTCCATCACCGCGCGGATGCTGCCGACGATAATTTTCGCGGTGTAGTGCCACGCGTCCAGCCAGTCGCGCGTGCGGCGAATGATCACCGCGGGGTCGTTGCCTTCATCCGCGATGCGCCCGGCAAAAATCGAAACGTAAGTTGCGCCGGCTTTTGTCGCGAGCAGGGCCTGATTGAAGGAGAGAATCGCGGTCACATTCACGCGGATGCCTTCGCGGGAAAGCGCATTGACCACGGAGAGGCAGGAGACCCCCTGCTCATTGATCACCGGAATTTTCACCACGATGTTCGGCGCCCAGCGCGCGAATTCCCGCGCCTGGCGCAGCATGGCCGCATGGTCGTTGGAGGTGACCTCCACGCTTACCGGGCGCTCGCCCAGCAGACGGCACAGCCGCCGCGCGCCATCTTCCAGGTCGTACACGCCGTCCTTGAACATGATGCTGGGGTTGGTGGTGAGCCCGTCCACGATGCCTTCGCCCAGCCACTTTTCGATTTCTTTGCCATCCGCGGAATCCAGAAAAATCTCCATCGCGGTCTCTCCCTTCTATTGGTTGTCATCCTGAGCGAAGCGAAGGATCTCAATAACGAGATTCTTCGCTCGCTCCGCTCGCTCAGAATGACAGAGCAATTCTCTTTCAGGACTGTGCTCGCCACTTGCCACTAGCCACTCGCCACTTCTTCCTTCTCTTCTTCGCTGGGTGTCTCGCGGTCGTACCGGTAGTAGTAATAGCCGTAGCCATCGTGCCGCGCGTCGAGCTTGTTGAGCACCACGCCGATCAGGTTTGCGCCGACATGCTGCGCCGCGGCTTGCGAGCGCCTGGCCATCTCTCGCGGCGTGCCTCCGCCTTCCACGACCAGCACCATCCCTTCGACCATGGTGGCCAGAATGCGGCTATCGGCGACGTTCAGCAGCGGCGGCGAATCGGACACGACCATGCCGTACTCCGCGCTGGCCTGCGCCAGCAGCGCGCGCATGCGCTCGCTGGAGAGAAGTTCCGCGGGATTGGGCGGCAGCGGCCCGCAGACCAGCACGTCGAGGCCGGGCTGCGAGGTGGCGCGGACGCACGCGCGCCAGTCCGCCCCGCCGGTCAGGTAGCGCACCAGCCCGTCTTCTTCTTGCATCCCGAAAGCTTTGTGCACTGACGGTCGCCGCAGGTCGCCGTCAATCAACAGCACGCGCTGCCCAAGCTGGGCCAGCGAAATGGCCAGGTTGATGGCCACCGTGGTTTTGCCCTCGTTGGGCCGCGAGCTGGTGATCAGCAATGAACGCGGTGGGCGCTCCGCGCTGCTGAGCAGCACGGAGGTGCGCAGCCCACGAAAGGCTTCGGAAAGCGCGGCGTGATGCGAGCCGGTATCGATGCGGTACCATCCCGCGCGCATGATGGGCGCGCCGTCGTCGCGCTCTCCGCCGGCGGTCAATGCCGCGTGGCGTTCCGCGCGCCCGTAGGCGCCGTAGCCGTACGCGCCGTGCCGTCCGTTAAGCGTTTGCGCTGCGGGGATCACCGCCAGCGACGGCAGGCGCAGGAAGCGCTCCACGTCCTCGGAAGTTTTCAGCGTGTTGTCGAGATATTCCTGCAGGAAAGCCGCGCCCACACCGAGCATCGCGCCCAGCAGGATGGCCCACGCGGCGTTGAGCAGCAGGTTGGGCCGCGCGGGACGCTTGGGCGGCTCCGCCGCATCCACTACGCGAATGTTGGAGGCCTTCAAGCCCGCGGAGACGCCCGCTTCCTTCAGCCGCTGCAGCAGCCCGTCGTAGAGCTGCTTGTTGGTGTCCACTTCGCGCTTCAGGATGTTGTACTGCACGGAGCGCTCGGCGATGGTTTCCGCCTGGCGCTGCTGCTCGACGAAGGCCTGCTCGATTAATTTTTCGCGGCGCAGCGCAGCCTGATATTCGTTGGTGATGCGATGCGCGGCGCGCTCGCGCTCACCGGCCAGCACGGTTTCCATTTCGTCGATCTGGCTCTGCAACTGTTTGACGCGCGGGTAATCGGCCTGAAACGTGGCCGCGAGCTGGGCATGCTGCTGGCGGACTTCCGCCAGGCGCACGGTGAGGTCCTGCATCAGCTTGCTATCGAACACGCCGGGCAGCGAGCCAAAGTCGCCGGCCTGCACCAGCCGGTAGAGCGCTTCCTTCTCGTACCGCGCGGCCTGCGCGCGCGTGCGTTCTTCCTGCAATTGGCGCAGCCGCTCGTTGACGATGTTTTCCGGCGCGCCCTGCTCCGATTGCAGGAACAGCAGGCCGTTCTCGCGGACGTATTGCTGCATCTCCATTTCGCTTTTTTCCAGCTTGGACTTCATGTTCACAAGCTGCTGGGAGAGCCATTCCGAAGCTTTCTGCGTGGCTTCCCAGCGCACTTCGAGGTTTTGGTCGATGTAGTTCGAGGCCAGAGTGTTCACCACGCGCGCGGCCAGCGCCGCGCTTTGCGATTCGAAACTCACCAGCACCAGCCGCGAGCGCTTTACCGGCTCGATGGTCAGCCGCTCGCGGAAGCGCTTCAGCGTGGTTTCCCGCGTTTCGGTCTCGCGCTCCGCGGCGGACAAAATTTCCTTCGAGCCCAGCAAGCGGCCCAGCCAGCCCGGAGGCGGATTGAACTCCTCGCGCTGCTCGAGGCCGAGCTGCGCGATCACCCGCCGCGCCAGCGTGTCGCTTTCCAGAATCTTGTACTGGCTTTCCAGGTAGCTGTCGGAGACGTTTTCCAGCTCGAACATCTCCTTCACCGTCAGAATTTCCGGATTCTCTTTCTGGATTTCGATGAGCCCGCGCGAGCGGAACACCGGTTTCTGCTTGAGCGTGCCCAGCAGCACGATGCCCACAAAAATCACGAACACGGTGAGCACCATCCACCGTCGCTTGCGCAACACGCTCCAGTAGGCCAGCAGGTCCGGCGCGGCTTCCATTTCGATGGTCGGCACCGGCGCGGGCGCCGACGGAGCGCGCCGCTGCACCGCCGTCCGTTCGATCCGCTGAATTTGAAAATCCTTTTCCATCGACTCTCTCAGGTGTTCTTATCTCGCCACTCGCCACTTATCACTCGCCACTCTCACTACCGCCGCCAAATTACGACTCCCGTGACAATCGAGAGCGCCGCCTCCGAGCCCCGCGCCAGCGCGCTGCGCGCCGCGCTGTTGGGCACGAAGACGATGTCCCGCGGCCGGAGTTGCGGGTCTTCGGCTTTGCCCGCCAGCACGCGGCCCAGATCCACCGGCATTTCCGAGCGCTTGCCGGTGGCTTCGTCCGTGCGGATGATGCGCGCGTGCGATTTCGCCGACGTGCGCGTCAACCCTTCGGCCAGCGCCAGCGCCTGCAGCACAGAGATGTTTTCATTGCTCTTCAGCGCGAACCCGCCGGGACGCTTCACTTCGCCGACCACGTACACGATGCCCGCGCGGGTCACTTTCACGATGTCGCCGGGATAGACCGGCACGTTGAAGCGCGCATCGCCGGATTCGAGCAGACTTTTCAGGTTGATTTCCAGCGTCTCCGGTTTTGCGCCGCTGGATGGAACCGTGGCCGCGCCGGCATGGCCTTCGGGAAAGCCCGCGCCGCGCATGACGATGACCGTGTCGCCCGCGTCCGCGGCCAGGCCCTCGGCCATCGACAACATTTCGAGAACGGTCTTCGCGCCGCGCACCTGAAAGACGCCGGGCTTGTACACCGCGCCGAAGACCGATACCGGCCGGCTTTGCAGCTCTTTCACGGACACGCTCACGTGCGGGTCCTTCATGTAATTCCGCCGCAGCAGTTCGGCCAACACGGATTCCAGTTCGCGGAGCGTCAATCCCGACGCGCGCACCGCACCCAGCAGCGGCAGGGAAATTTCTCCGCTGGCCGAAACGCGCGGCGCGCGGTTCATTTCCGGCGCTTCGAAGATGGTGATTTCCAGAAGATCTTCCGGACCAATGCGGTATTCGCCGGGCGCGCCCGATTCTCCCGATGCGGCCAGCATGCGCTGCATCTGCTGCAAACGCCGGTTGTAGTCCTCGGTCGTCTCCAGCGCGGGCTTTTCTTTCTGCGCCGACGTCTCCTGCGACCCCGCGCGCGGCGCGGGCTGCGCTGCGAGTGGCGCGCAGATCAGCGCCACGCTCAGCAGCAACCGCGCAAACGTTCGGCTATCTGAACTCATGACCTTATGACCTCGTGCTCTCTTGCTGCGTCGCGCTTGCAAACTTCGCCTGTGTTGCTCCGCGAGCCGCCGGAGCCGTGCCGCTACCTGAATGCGCGCCCTGCTTACGGGCAAGTAATGGTGAACGGCGAAGTCGTGCCCGTCACGCGGCAGTCGCTGGGATTGGGCCGGTTAAAGGCCACGACGCCCAGCGTCAGCCCGACCACGCCGGAGACCACGCCGGCGATGATGCCGAAAGTCTCCAGACCGGTCAGACCGGCCGAGCCCGCGCCCACTGGGCCTTGTGGCGGATCCACCGTGGCGTCCAGCGTTTTGCCTTCGGGCACGACCACGCTGCGGTTCGACGCGGTCACATGCGCCGAGCCTTTGCGCGCGGCCACTTTCACGCCATTGCCGCGGACGGCAATCTCGAAAATTCCCGCGCCGCCGGGCACGATGCGCAGTCCCGCGGCCAGCACGGATACCGGCTGCGCGCCGCGGCTGACCACCACGAGCCCGCCGCGCTCCAGCGACACTTCCACGCGCGCGTCCGCCTGACGCACCTGCGCCGCGCTCTGCTCCGGCAAAAACACCTGGTCGCCACCGGCCAGCGCCAGCGCCGCCGCGGTCTTTTCCCGCGTGGTGATGCGGTCGCCGCTGAACACGCTGGTTTCCGCCGGCGTGGCCATGCCGTTGACTTCCGCCGCGCCCTTGGTGCTCATCTTGGCCACCGCCGCTGGCGTTCCGGCCGGCGCCACCGGCGCGCACACCAGCGCCGCGCTCAGCAATACCACCCACATCGCTTTCGTTCGCATGGATTCCCCTCCTTAGAATTTTTAGTCGTCCACCACTCGGAATGACTTTCGGAAGGAGATGCACCGCAACGAATCACTGGAAGGGACGTGCGTTCCGTCGCGCTCCGGGATGTGCCTCTTTCCCCCAGACTGCTGGCCGCCGGACACGGCTTCGAATTCCCCCGCTGTTTCTTCCATCCCGTCCCAGAACGGAATGAAAAGGCCCATGTCCCGGCGATTCAATTGCAAGAAGGGGGCCAAAAGGTGCCACAAGGAGGCTGTTGTATGACCACTCGATTTCTTTGCGCGCCGATGGGCGATTTTCTTCGCACTGCCGCGCCACTCTCAGGTATTCTCCTTCGTGCGACGCCTCCCGCCCTGGTGGCGTATCTTGTTCTGGTTGCTCGCTGATGGTTGATATTCATTGCCATATCCTGCCCGGCCTGGACGATGGTCCCGACTCGCTGGAGGAATCTCTGCAAATGGCGGAGATGGCCATCACCGACGGCATCACCCACGTCATCGCCACGCCGCATGCCAACGACACCTATCCGTTCCTTCCCGAAATGGTGCAAAAGCGCCGGGATGAAATTCAGGCCCGTGTCGGCAACCGCCTGATCCTCGCCACCGGATGCGATTTCCACCTCAGCTACGAAAATATTCAGGACCTGCGCAAGAATCCCGCGAAGTACACGCTCAACCAGAAAAATTATCTCCTCGTGGAGTTTGCGGACTTTTCCATTCCTCCGACGATTGACAACACGCTGCACGAGCTGCATCTGGCCGGCCTGCGTCCCATCGTCACCCATCCCGAACGCAACCAGTTGATCCGCTCGACACCCGCGCGGCTGGCTGCGTGGGTGCGCCAGGGCTGCCGCGTGCAGGTCACCGCGCTTTCGCTGCTGGGCCGCTTCGGACGCTCGGCGCAGGAATCCGCGGAATGGCTGTTGGAGCACGAGATGATTCACTTCTTCGCCAGCGACGCGCATAACACCTCCGCGCGCGGCCGGCCGCTCCTGCTGCACCAGGCTTACACGGTCGTGGCCGAGCGCCGCGGCGAACACGTGGCCCGCGCGCTCTTTCGCGAAAACCCGCTGGCCGCCTTCGAAGGCCGCCCGCTGCCCTATAGTCCCGACCCGCCCGACCCCGAAGCCACTCCCGCTGCCAAACCACGCAAGCGTTTCTGGTTTTTTTAACGTTTGGAGTGCGGAGTCCCGAGGCTTCGGGATTGGTTGTGCTATGGAGTGCGGCGGCTTTCCATGTGGAGAGCGGAAGCTTGCTCCCGCCTTGCTTGTTTTTATCTGTGTTCATCTGCGTTCATCTGTGGTTTCATTGCTTTTCGCCCATGGCCTCGAACGCCCCTCGCAAACTCCGCATCCTTCTCGTCGCCGGCGCGCGGCCGAACTTCGTCAAAATCGCGCCGCTCATGGACGCCTTGCGCCCGCACGCCGCGCGCGCGGAAACGCTGCTGGTGCACACCGGCCAGCATTACGACGAAGAGATGTCCAAGATGTTTTTCGACCAGCTTGGCATTCCGCGCCCGGGCATGAACCTCGAAGTCGGCTCCGGCACGCACGGCAAGCAGACTGCCGAAGTCATGGCGCGCTTCGAGCCGGTGGTCACGGAATGGAAACCGGATATCGTGGTGGTCGTCGGCGACGTGAATTCCACGCTGGCCTGCGCGCTGGTGGCCGCGAAATGCGGCGCGCGTGTGGCCCACGTCGAAGCCGGGCTGCGCAGCTTCGACCGCACCATGCCCGAAGAAATCAACCGCCTGCTCACCGACGCGGTTTCCGATTTCCTGTTTGTCAGCGAGCCCAGCGGCGTGGACAACTTGAAGCGCGAAGGCGTGGCGCCGGAAAAAATCCATCTCGTCGGCAACGTGATGATTGACTCGCTGAAAAAATTCCTGCCGCTGGCCAGAAAATCTTCTGCGCTGGACCATTTCAAGCTGCTGCCCTCAGCGACAGACACCATGCCCTGGGCCGATTCCGCATCTGCAGCCGCGGAGGCCGGCGCGCGGCCCATTCCCTACGCGCTGCTCACTCTGCATCGCCCGTCCAACGTGGACGATCCCGAAACGCTGGGAAAAATCCTCGACGTGCTCAACGAAATCGGCCGCGAATTGCCGGTCGTCTTTCCCGTGCACCCGCGCACGCGCGAGCGCCTGGACCGCTTCGGCCTGACGCGCTTCACGCGCACTTCGTGGACGTACAAAGAAATCCTTCACAAGCACGCTTGCGTGCTGCTCTTGCCGCCCATCGGCTATCTGGAATTTCTGCACTTGATGAGCGAGGCGGCATTTGTGATGACCGATTCCGGCGGGATTCAGGAGGAAACCACCGCGCTCGGCGTGCCCTGCCTCACGCTGCGCGAAAATACCGAGCGCCCTATCACCGTTTCGCTGGGCACCAACCAGCTCGTCGGCGCCGACCCGGAAGAAATCCTCGACGCCGCCCGCGCTATCCTCGCGCGCACGCGCGAGCCCATCGCCGTAGGGGCGTCCCGCGAAATCGCGACATCGCCTTCGTCACCGTCCGCCTCTACCGGTGTAGGGGCGCAGCACGCTGCGCCCGGTGCTGCGCCGGCTCCGCCTTCCGCGACTGTCCCGCCTCCGCGCCGCATCCCGCAAATCCCTCTCTGGGACGGCGCAGCGGCGCAACGCATCGTCAAAATACTTCTTGATTAAGAATGCAGGGAATCTGCGTAATCTGCGGATTTGCGATTTACGAATATCGAATATCGGTTTACCTACAGAAAGATTTCCAGAATCTCTTCGTAGCGTTTGAATGGCGGAATCAAATACGCTCCCGCCAACTCCGTCTTCGCCCAATCGAGCACGCGCCGCGCCAGCCGGAACCCGCACGTCCGCGCTTCGGTGCCCGCGGCCTCCATTTCTTTCAACACTTTTTCCGGAATGACAATCCCCGGCACTTCGTTATTCAGCCGCAGCGCCTGCTTGTAACTGGTCAGCGGCCACACGCCGAGGATTACCGGAATGGGACACGAGCCGCCGAGTTTTTTTTCGAATGCGTGCCAG
>DASYRO010000108.1:0-1827 GCA_036004385.1 Candidatus Acidiferrales bacterium | reverse complement strand
GCCACGACCACCGCGGCCGCAATCCATCCGCCGTCCAGCCAGAAACGGCCGGCGAGCAAAAACCCAGCCGCGATCAACGCGCTTCCGAAATAAAGAGGATTGCGCGTGCGCGCGTACGGCCCGCCGGTGGCCAATTGTTCGTGCTTCCGCAGATGTCCGGCTGCGGATGCGCGCACCCACAAACCGGCGAGAGCAATCGCGCTGCCCGCGAGAATGGAGATTTGGTCGGGCCGGGCGAAGAGGAGATACACGAACGCAACCGGATAGCCCAGCCGCACACGCCAGCGCGCCGCGAACTCGCCCGCCCCGCTCATTCCGAAATTCCCATGCGCTGAAGGACGGCAGCCACCACCTGGTCCACCGTGATGGAGAGCATCGACGGCGCGGGTACGTTGTGACGTTTGTAAGTTGTTTCCTCGGGGCGCGCGTTGCGCACGACGATGTCCGCCGGCGAGTACGGCCCGTTGCGCGCGGGATCCGTGGGACCATAGAGCCCGACCACGGGCGTCCCCAGCGCCACGGCGAGATGCAACGGTCCGGAATCGCCGCCCACAAAAAACTCCGCCCGCCGAACGAGGGCCATCAGTTGCGGCAAATCAGTGGCAAGCAGAAGCGGTTCGGGCTCGCCGGCTACCAGGCGGACGGCTTCCGCGAGTTTGCGTTCACTGGGACCGAAATTCACGACTCCGCGGCAGCCGGCAAACGCAGGCAAAGAAGTGAGCCTGCGATGTAGGTGACCATACTGTTCCGCGGGCCAGCATTTGGAAAGCCAGCCGCCTCCCGGACTGAGCACAAAATACTTTTTCACGCTCTGCGCATTGAGCTGAAGCGCAACCGCGTGCGCAGCTTCATCGCTGATGTTAAGAGGAAAGATAGCTTTCCCTCTCCCAGCGCCCAGTTTTTGCACAATAGCGATGTTTTGATCCACGACGTGACGCACCGCTGGGATGACGCACTCCGTATAGAAACTGGCCGCTCCGGGTTCCCGTAGAAACGGGCGCTCGAATCCAATGCGACGCGGCGCGCCGGAAAGACGCGCGAGAACAGCGGATTTGTACAGTCCTTGAAAATCAATCGCGCAGGAATATTTTCGACCGCGCAACTTCGCGACGCAGGAGATGACGCCGCGCCACGTGGAACGATCTAGGAGAATAATGTCATTCACATCAGGATTGCCGGCGACGAGCGCGCGCCACTTGCTTTCCACGAGCCAATCAATTTGCGCATTCGGAAACTGTTCGCGCAATGCGTGGACGGCGGGCAGCGTGTGCACGATGTCGCCGAGCGAGCCAAGCCGCACGACAAGAAAGCGCTCCTCAGGCATCGCGCGTTCCTGGATTCGAATGCCGCACGCGGGCGAGCAGTTCGCGCGTGGAATGTTCCTTGGGGTCGCCGACAATGGCTACGCGAATGCCGAGTTTGCTCGCCAGTTCTCGTTCCGGCACTGTCTCAGCCGAGTAGTCCGTGCCTTTAGCATGCACGTCGGGACGAAGCTCGGTCAGCAGTGCCTCGACATTTGGCTCGCTGAAAGTGACGACATAATCCACCGCGGAAAACGCGGCGACTAATTCCGCGCGCGCTTTTTCCGAAAGAATCGGCCTGCCCTTCCCTTTTAACCGCGACACGCTCGAATCGGAATTGACACCCACTACCAGAATGTCGCCTTCGCGTTTCGCGCCTTCCAGATAACGCGCGTGGCCGACGTGCAGCACGTCGAAGCATCCGTTGGCCAGAACGATGCGCTGGCCGCTGCGGCGGTGCTCGTCCAGACGCGCGCGCAGTTCTTCGCGTCCAAGGATTTTGCCGCGCGAATCCGCGATTTTGGGA
>DASYRO010000107.1:0-2673 GCA_036004385.1 Candidatus Acidiferrales bacterium | reverse complement strand
GATCAAAGGCGCCAAAGCCGCGAAGCGCGGCATCAAAATTGACGAGCCGGTCACGCCCGAAACCGAAATCGTGGTCATCTGGTTTCCCACGGTCAAAAAAGGCCAATCCGTACGCTTGCGCATTGAAGAAACCTATACGGACGCGAATCGCTACGTGCTTTACGGCGACGAATTGGTTTGGGACCGCAGCTTCGGCCGCCCGCGCAATACGGTCGTGCTGCCAGAGGGCTGGTACATCACCGCCAATTCCATTCCCGCGACGCTGAGCCTTGCCGCAGACGGCCGCGTGCAGCTCCTTTACGTGAACGATCGCCCCGACAATATTGACGTCTTCATCCGCGCCCGCCGGCGCTAGAGCAGAAGATGAGGACAAGATGCGGAAATGTGACTAGCAGGCACTTGAAAGGCCACCACAACATGTAGACGTATAGAGCAAAGCCACCCAAACATTTTGTAGTTTTCCCTTGACAAGTTTTCGCCGATGCTTATACTGCGCATTCAGCTTCGGGAGACGTGGTTCCGGGTTAACTGCTCAGCGGATGCCCGGACATTACGAAGACCGAACCTGCAAAATCGAGACAATAGGGAGGAATACTCCAGCCCGAGGGCGAAGTTTCGGCTCCGGGGGGCTTCTCGCAGCGGTTGACTTGAGTTCGCGGGACCATTCAGCGGACCCACCGCCGCGCAGCGGGATTTTCTCTCTTCTTTTGCAGGTGCGCTTTTCGGCCCGGTACGGATAGAACGGGCCGGAATAGATTTTCTGAAGCTAGTGGCGTTCGCCGGAGAATCGGACGCCAAGAACGGGAAGTAGTAAAATGGAAGGGTTCCTCCCCACCCCGGAACCCGCCAGAGAAACTGTCAGCGCGGAGGCAGACCATGGCGGAAGCAAGAATGGCGCGAGCGGTGATGCAAGGTAAGGCCGGCATGAAAGACGTGGACGTAAAAACGACACCTCAGGAAACCAAGCGCAAGACCGGATTGGAGTTCCGCAGATACTTCACCGACGGCAAGATGCACCCGTTCGACAAGGTCGAATGGGAAAAGCGCACGGCACTCATCGGCAACGAGAAGGGCGTAACCATCTTCAAGCAGGAAAATGTGGAAGTGCCCAAGAATTGGTCGCAGACTGCCACCAACATCGTGGCCTCCAAATATTTTCATGGCAAGCTGGGGACGTCGGACCGCGAAACCTCCGTGCGGCAGCTCATCAACCGCGTGGTGGATTCCACTGTGCGCTGGGGCGAGCAGGGCGGCTACTTCGCTTCGCAGCAGTCCCGCGACGCCTTCCGCGATGAACTGCGCCACCTGCTGGTCGAACAGAAGATGGCCTTCAATTCCCCGGTGTGGTTCAACGTCGGCGTGCAGAGCAAGCCGCAGTGCTCGGCGTGCTTTATCAACTCGGTCAAGGACGACATGGTTTCCATCATGAACCTGGCCAAGACCGAGGGCATGCTCTTCAAGTGGGGTTCCGGCACGGGCACCAACTTTTCATCTCTGCGCGGCAGCCACGAAACGCTTTCCGGTGGCGGCGTGGCCAGCGGCCCGCTCAGCTTCATGAAAGGCTTTGACGCGTTCGCCGGCGTCATTAAGAGCGGGGGAAAGACGCGCCGCGCGGCAAAGATGGTCATCCTCAACGTGGATCATCCGGACATTCCCGATTTTATCGATTGCAAGATGCGCGAGGAGCAGAAGGCGCACAAGCTGATTGAGGCGGGCTACGATCATTCCATTGACGGCGAGGCCTACAGCTCCATCTTCTACCAGAATGCCAATCATTCCGTGCGCGTCACGGACGAATTCATGCGCGCCGTCGAGGAAGACCGTGACTGGTGGACCAAGAACGTCACGGACGGCCAGCCACACAAGAAATACTCCGCGCGCGAGCTGCTGAAGAAAATGTCCGATTCCGCGTGGCACTGCGGCGACCCGGGCATGCAGTTCGATACCACCGTGAACCGCTGGCACACCTGCAAGAACACCGCGCGCATCAACGCCTCGAACCCGTGCTCCGAATACATGTTCCTCGACGACACGGCCTGCAACCTCGCCTCGCTGAACCTCCAGAAATTTCTCGCTCCCAACGGCTCGTTCGATGTGGAAGGCTTCCGCCACGCTGTGGACGTCACCATCACTGCGCAGGAAATTTTCGTGGACAACGCCAGCTATCCCACGGAAAAAATCACGCAAAACAGTTATGACTTCCGCCCGCTGGGTCTGGGCTACGCCAACCTCGGCGCGCTGCTGATGTCTCTTGCGCTGCCCTACGATTCCGACGCCGGCCGCGACATGTGCGGCGCCGTGACTGCGCTGATGCACGGCGAGGCCTATTTGCAGTCCGCGCGCATCGCCGAACGCCTCGGCCCGTTCAATGCCTACTCCGTGAACCGCGAGCCCATGCTGGACGTCATGCGCATGCATCGTGACGCGCTGCGTCCCATCAAACCCGAAAACGTGCTGCCCCACGTGCTGCGCGCCGCGCAGGATACGTGGAACGAAGCGCTGGCGCTCGGAGAAAAATTCGGTTACCGCAATTCGCAGGTCACCGTGCTGGCTCCCACCGGCACCATCGGCTTCATGATGGATTGCGATACGACGGGCATCGAGCCCGATCTGGCGCTGGTGAAATACAAGAGGCTGGTCGGCGGCGGCGTCATCAAGATCGTGAACAACACC
>DASYRO010000106.1:0-9086 GCA_036004385.1 Candidatus Acidiferrales bacterium | reverse complement strand
CAACATCCAACTATGAGCACACCGATTGCACGCTATGTCTGCGGGTTTCTCTTCTCCGAGGATCGACAGACGGTGGCGCTGATTCGAAAGAACAAACCGGCCTGGCAGTGCGGCCGTTTGAATGGAATTGGGGGCAAGATTGAAGAAGGAGAATCACCAAATCAAGCAATGCGCCGGGAGTTTCGAGAGGAAGCTGGCGCCGACATTGTGACATGGCGTGCGTACGCGGCGATTAATTCACCCGAAGACTGCGCGGAGCCGTGGGAGGTTTATTTCTATTTTGCATTCAGCAACCGCGAGCTGCGATCGATGACGAATGAGCCGATCGCACTTTATCCGGTGGTGCAGTTGCACGGATTACCCGTGATCTACAACCTGCGATGGCTCATTCCTCTGGCGCTCGATGACTCCTCGCGCAGTCATTACATCGAAGGATTTGATGTCTGGCCGGAGATGTGTCCCAAGTGCCACGGTGTTCCGGTCAGACCAGACATCGAACGATGTGCCGGATGCATCGAGTGTGATTTTGTCGGCACGCATGAAGCGTACGCACAGACGCAGCAGAGAAATCGCGAAGCGTTTGAAGCGTGGGATGCCCACGATAAGGTCCGAAACGAGGAGGTTAGCTAATGACCAAACCGACCACCTTTGTCCGGCGCGGGATTTTGATTGAGATCCTGGTGAATCACGGGTTCACAAAAAACAACGTGCGCAAATTGCTAGAGGAGGGCACTATCAAGCCGCACGAGTTTCCCGGACTCCCGAAGAAAGCGAACGAGCGCGCTTATTATTCGCTCAAAGCGGTTGGTGACCAAATTGGCATCGACCTCGCGCAGCAATATCCAACGCTCAAGGAAACATGAACAAGAATGCCGAAACGACATCGCCCGCGAATCTTAGCGATCTCCACGTCAGCCTCGACAATCCGCCGCTGGAGCGGATCCGGGCGCAGCTGGATCGCGCGATTGGGGATAGCCTGGTGTATCTGGATCAATATCGCCAGGACTTCGAGACGCGATTTTGCTTGTGGGAAGGCCAGTCGCGCGACGGCCGGCGCTGGCAGGAGAATCTGGGCACAGGGCAAAAGGCGATGCCGTGGAACGGGGCGAGCGATGTACGGACATTTACGGCCGACGAGATCTGCCTCGAGCGGGTGGAGATCATGATGAGTGCGTTTCGCCGGGCGCAATTCCAGGTGACGGCCCTTCGCAGCGCGAACGCGGACACGGCGGGCAAGGTGAACATCCTGCTCAACTGGCGCACGCGGAATCATCTGGCGGCTGAGCTGGCGCGCGAGCTCGAGAAAATCGCCAACTGGCGCGAAGGGTATGGCATCGCGGCCGCCGGCATCTATTGGGCACAGGAGCGGCGGTTCGGGCGTCGCAAGGTGACGCTGCAGGAGTTTATCGACACGGCTTTGCGCGCTCTTGAGCAAGGCGACACGCAAGGGGTTCAAGCGCTGCAGCAGATCGCGGATCCGCTGATGGACGAAGGCACGATTGCGCGGATGCGCGAACTGTCGCCCGTGCTGGATCGCCGGGGGGCCAAGAAGATTCTCGAGGAGCTGCGGACCAAGCGCGAAACGATGGTGCCGCAAATTTACATCGTGAAGAATCAGCCGTGCTGGAGAGCGCGCCGGATGTTTCTCGACGTGTTTTGCCCGGTGGAAACGGAGAGCTTCGAGACGGCGCGATGGACGGATGAACGTTGCATCCTGGGTCCGGAGGACCTCGAGGAAAAGGTGGAGAGCGAAGGATGGGACCGCGAGTGGGTAGAGGCGCTTTGGGAGCAGCGCGGCAAATCATACAGCGCGCTGAATGATTTCCGATCGATGTCACTGCGAGCGGAGCACGGGCTTAATTTCACGCGCGGCAACAACTCCAATTGGAACATGTGTGGCGATGACCAGGTGGAAGTCTGGCATCGCTATTACAAGGCGATCGAGAAGAGCAGCGGCGTGCCGACGTTGCTGCGGCTGGTGTGGTCGCCACTGGTGACGGATAGCTATGGGCACCACGACACCTTTGGCTACGCACACGGGCAGCTGCCGTTTGTCGAGTTTGTGCGCGAACGTGTGGAGAACGCGATGGCAGATTCACGGAGTGTGCCGGAGATCGCGTTGACGGCGCAAAACACGATCAAGAAAGAGCGCGACTCGCAGAACAATTACACGGACATGACGACGCTGCCGCCGTTGATCAAGCCGTTGTGGCGGGCGCACACGAACATCGATTTGGGGCCGAGCGCACAGATCGCGGAGAAGAAAGCGGGTGAGCTGCGATGGATGGCGCCGCCGGTCACCGGCGTTAGTCAATCGGCATCGCTCGAGGAGCGGACGGTGCTGG
This sequence comes from Candidatus Acidiferrales bacterium, assembly GCA_036004385.1. Classification (GTDB taxonomy): domain Bacteria; phylum Acidobacteriota; class Terriglobia; order Acidiferrales; family UBA7541; genus JACQDE01. The sequence continues at coordinate 6,741 of DASYRO010000106.1, read as the reverse complement.
CGCTGGCGAATTACTTTGGGCGGATCCATCCAAACGTCGCGCCGGGGCGGATCGCGATCGCGCAAGAGCACCTGGTGGGTGGATGGCTGACGCAGGTGGCCACGGCCGCGCGGATGTCGTTGGCACTCGAGCAACAGTTCCTCGACGTGGCGACAGCCGAGCGAGTGATCGGGGATCCGACAACCGTGGTGCAGCTAAAGCGGGAGGATATCCAGGGACAATTCATGGTCACGCTGCAGTTTGACCCGTCGAGTCTGGATCCGGAGCGCCTGAAACTGAAACTGGCTGCGTTCAAGGATTTCGTGCTCGCGATGGATACGCAAGGCGTAGTCATGCGGGACAAGCTTGTGGCGATCGCGGCGCGATGGATCGATCCGGATCTGGCGGATCAAGTGGTGGGCACACCGCAGATGGCGTCACAACGCGAGCAGGACGACGAGAAGAACAATCTCGTGCAGATCATGAACGGCATTGAGCCGACGATGGTGCCGGAAGGGCAGAATTACGCGGCGCGGCTGGCAACGCTGATGCAATTGCTGCAGCAGAATCCGATCGTGGCGCAACAGATCCAAAGCCGGCCGGATTCGATGCTGATCCTGGAGGCGCGGATCAAGCATCTATCGACGATGGCGGAGCAGTATGGGCCGAATCGGCAGATTGGGCGGGTAGGAGCGCGGCCGGGGCTAGAGAAGCTGGCCGAGCAAATGAATAACGGCGCGGGAGCGGGGGCGCTGATGCAATGAGTAAGAGTGATCTGCTTCTCATGGGATTTGTGGTGGCGTTCGCAGTGGGTCAATGGCTGCTTGTTCGCGCAGTTAATAGGACGGAGAGGACAAAGAAGACGGATAGGACACCGTTGGTGTTTGTGCGGGCTTGGAAGCCGCTGAACGATGATCAGCTGCGCGAGATCATTGGGGGTTGGAATGAGACGGATCCGAAGTGGAAGGCGTTGTGGGATTGCCTTTCGCGTGAGCTGGAATCGACGCTGGCGGATGTGCATTCGACGAGCTCGGATCCGCACGAACTGGCGCGGTGGGCGGGGCGGATTGAGGAGCTGATGCTTTGGCGGGCGAATTTGCTGGCGTGGCGGAAATTGCCTAATCTCTCGGAGGCGCCTTAGCTAGCTCCATGGGAACATCGGCAGGATGCCGATGCCAGGAAGTCTTACCTATTTTGTGCGGGTTCGTGCGGGTTCGTGCGGGTTAGGGTTGGTTTGAACAGGTAGACCCTTGGCAGATCGGGAGCGATGTGGCGTTTGTGCGTGGCAATCGACCACGCATTATGTCTTCCGTTGCTGCTCCTCCCGCTAACGTTCAACCTGCAACCCAACCACTAGCCGGAACTGTCACGCCGGCGGCTGCGCCCGTTCTCACACCGTCGACCGCAATTCCCGGCGTTTATACAGTTTCACCGTTCGAGGCGGATGATGAGCTGATTGCAGAGGCGCGCAACCTGGGCATTAGCGACGAAGATTTGGGCATCGGTCCGAGCCGGACGGGCGTTGCGCCGACGACCCCGCCGGCTGCTAATCCGCCAGCGAGTTCCGTGGTTGGAACGCCGGCGCCGGTTGAACCTGGCGGAACGCCGGCGCCGGTTGCCCCCGCCGTTGAAACGCCGGAGCAGAAGATCGCGCGGCTCGAGAAAGAGAATGCGGATCTCAAAGCGGACAAGAAATCGGAGGAAGGGCAGAAGGAACCAGGCGCTACAGAGACAAGCGTGGCGTCGATTGAACTGCCCGCTCTCACTGCGCCACTGCCAGGCCAGCCGCTGGCGTTGCTAACGAAGCCGGAGCAGCTTAACTATGCCGTGGATACGGCGCGGCGGTTGCGCGAATGGGCGCGGGCCAACTCGCAGGGCGGCGATATGCCAGTGGACTTGCTAACCGCGGTGGAGAAGGCGCAGTCGCTCGTGCTGGGACGCACGCCGGAGGAAATCAAGGAGGGCAAGTATTTCGATGCGGAGAAGGCGGCGGAAATGTTCGAGCAGGCGGACCGGATGATTAACGAGTACGTGCCGGCGCGGCGCGACTTTGTGCAGGCGGAGAATCATTACCTTGGAAAGCTGAAGGCGGAGGTGCCGGAGTCCCTCGATCCGAAAAAGCCGAAGGGGCAGGTCTTCGCAAGGATCCTGCATAGCTATCCGCAATTTCGCCAATTCCCGGAATGGCCGTTGCTGGTGCGGGATCTGACGGATGGGTTCATTGCGAACACGCCCAAGGCCGGGAGCCCGGCTGGCGGTAATTCCCAAGTGCGGACGCCTGCACCGGCGCCGGTCGGGAGCCCGACTGGCACTAAGCCGGCGGAAGTGCCCGTGCAGGGAGGCGGGACGGCACCCTTGGCGCCGGCGGCGGCGACGAGCAGCGCGGCGCCAGCGGGTGTGCCGGTGAGCCAGGCGCGGCTCGATCAGGCAAATGAGCGGATGGAGAAGGGAACCTATACCGAGGAGGACTTGCTCATCTTGAGCGCCGCGGCGGTGTGAGTCGCTCAAACAGATTTTCCGAATAACCGACCCGAAGAATCAAGAAACCACCAACAGAAAACTAATACAGCATGCCAGGCGGACTTCTCGTCGGCGATATCATTAGCAAGCGCCCGTCGCTTGCGAACGTCATCCTGTGTGCGGCGAATCCCGAGGAGACGCCGTTCATTACTCGTATCCGAAAGGGTAAAAAGCTCCGGCAGTTCGATCACAAGTACTTTGTCGAAAAGGTACCCGCCCGTAAGACCGGCGGCGCGACCGACGGCCAAGACGTAACGAGCTTTGGGAAAGGAAGGAAGCGTTACGAAGTGTCGATCCGCGCGCAGGAATTTCGGCGCACGTACAAGGTCGGGCAGCAAAGCCAGGAGATCGTGGAGGACGAGGCGGTGCCGGATCAGATGGCCAAACTTCGCCTCGAGGAAGGCAAGGAGATCATGAAGGACGTGGAGTCCAAAGCGCTCTCGGATGACGTTTCCGCGGCGGATACCGGCAACGAGGACGAGGGCTCGCGGATGGCAGGCCTGGGTTACATGCTGACCGCCCCTGGCGTCGCGATGACGGATAACTCGTTCCACGACGATATCCGGATCCCGGCAAACCAGCGGTTCACCGGGACGTATGCCTCGTTCGTTGAGACGAGTCTGACGGACTTGATGGAGAATCGGCGTACGCTGTGCGGCGCGAGCGCCGAGCTCGTGGCGCTCATCGGCACGCAGATCCAGCGGAAGTTCGACAACTTCGAGAACTATGTCCCCGATCTCGCGGGACACAGCGCGGTTCTGCGCAATATGCAGAACACTTCGTTGAAGCGCGAAATTCGGCGTGGGATCCGCTATTACGAAGGCAGCTTCGGAACGGTGGAACTGATCATCGCGGACTATAATCCGAAGGCGCGCCGGGGTTACTTGCTCGATTTCGAGCAAACCGAATGGCTGCCGATGGGCGCCGGCGCGGAGAAGAAGGTGTTGCCCGATCTGGGCGGCGGTCCGCGCGAACTGCTGAAATTCACCGGGGCATGGAAACCGGGCGATTGCCGCGCTCACATCCTCATTAAGCCGTCAGACGAATAAGACGGCGAACCCACCTGAATCCTTATCAACGAACATTTCACAACGCTGGGTGGAGTAGCGGTAACTCGTCAGGCTCATAACCTGAAGATCGCGGGTTCGAATCCCGCCCCAGCAACCAAGCCTGAAATCAAACTTTACTGACTAACATCCATGCAAGTTATCCCACTTCCAAGTGATACGTCGGCGCGCACGGGGTTTACACATCTCGTCGTGCTCACCCATCCGGATCTGACGCAGGCCACGCTGGCGGCGGCGCAGACGATTGCGCTGCTCAACGTCAAGGCCGGCGATTCGGTGTGGCGTTGTCTGGTGGTGCTGAAAACGCCATTCAAGAACAGCGCCGATGCCGCGTTTAACACGACAGCGGCGGTGATCGGCGATGGCGGCGACACCGCGCGATTCCTGGCTAGCCAGGAATTGAATGAGAACGGCACCGAGGTGATCTACGGGGTGAACCCGGCCGCCAAAGCGCCGTTTGTGTACACCGTTGACGACACCATCGACATCGTGGTCAGCTCGATGGCAGCCAAGGCGCTGGTCGATCTCGATACCGGCGAACTGCACGTTTACCTCGGCGTTTCCCGAGGGGCATCGCTGAGCCGCGAGATTAAGGTTGCATAGCCCGTGGCACGGGCGGGCGGATGGCTCCGCACCATCTGCCCGCTTGGTCGACTCCGCTTATGAAAATGAGAGCCAAACTGGTCATCGAATCAGTCACCAAAACAACGTATTCCGAGGAGCTAAAATTCCACGCGGTGTACGGAGGATCAACGAACAGCGAGGACAATACGTTCTCGGAAGCGACGCCGAGCGCCACGCTCACGATGCAAATCACGAACAAGGAACTGCACGGGAAATTCAAGCCTGGGCAAGTGTTCTACGTCGACTTCACGCCCGCGCCAACACCAGCGCCGGCATAGTTTATTCATGGCAAGGGCGGCGCGGAGCAATCCGCCCGTCCGTGCCACGGACACCTTCGGGAGACGGAAATCACGCTGCCAGCCCTTTCGTATGAACACCATCTTGTTGCCACCGGAGGACCTCGACATCCTGATGTCGAAGGGCCGCCAGCAGCTGCACGATGATCTGCGGCGGGGCTGGCACGTGAAATCGGTAATCGCGATCCATAGCCAGGCGCGGATCAAAAAGGCGTTTGATGAGGCAGTGCCGCTGCACCACCCGGTGTTTGGGCAGCTGACGCTGGTGGTGGATCCGGTGATCTATGAGGAAATGCGGCGCGAGCACGGGGAGGACTGCTGGCGGGATCCAGACTTCCGCCGGCTGATGGCGAAGAAGAATCCGGAGATGGACATTCGCAGCAAGACCAAGGGCACGACGGTCCGTATCGACGGACTGCGGGGTCCGAGCCGGGCGGCCGGAAATGGGAGTGAGAGCCTCACCTCCGCGCCGTCTGTGCCAGTGCGGGCGTCTGCACTCGACGTTCAACGCTCGACCTAACCATGGCCCGAACGCTCTCTTTCAAACGGGCACTGCACAAATCGGCGCGATTGTGCGGGCTGGATCCGGATCGGCTGGAGAAGAAGCTGGCGGAGTCGTTTGCGGAATGGATCGAGTCGCGGCTGAACAAGCTGATCAAGAAGTTTCCCTGGCCGGAGCTTTGCCCGACTGAGGAGCGGCCGCTGCGAGATGCGTGGAGCGCGGGTACCTCTTACACGATCGGAGACCAGGTGGCTTATCAGGATCCGGACACGGGCGACTGGACCTATTGGCAAGCGGATGGATTTCCGGGAGCGGGGCTGGTGCCGGGGAGTGACGATGCGGAGGGGATTTGGGCGAGCTCATCGGATTATCCGCGGCTGATTAGTTACGAACAGGCGGACGCGGAGAAGATCTACGACGTGCTGGGTGTGTGGCGGGAGAATCCGGAAACGGTGACGGTGCCGCGGCCGATTGACTACGAGTTGCGGGAACTGGGAATCTTGCTGCCGCGAAATGCGCCGGCAACCGTGTGGGTGCAATGGCGCCGGCGGGGGCCGAAGCTGACCACGGTGGAGTATTCGGCGTCCACCACGTACACGGTGGACGACGTGTTCTACTTGCCCAGCGATGGGCATTGCTATGTGCCGCTCGAGACGATCGTGGGCACTTCGCCGGCGACGGTGCCGGAACTGTTCGTGCAACAGGCGATCCCGGAGCGGATCGTGAACGCATCCTGCCGCGCAGTGAAAGCGGATTGGCTGGCGGATGACGGACAGGACGACAAGAGTTTCGCGCAGGAGCGCAGGGGCGAGGATTGGGCGGAGGACGACATGGCGGACCTGACGGTGCATCAACATCAAACCGGGCACTACGCTGTCCGATCATGAGATTGCTTTCCACCTTTGTTCTGCTGGTGGGGGCTTATCTCATTTCCTGGTGCCATCACTAACATGAGCTTTAAAACTGTTAACAGCGTCAACCTGCCGGGCGACCGGTACAAGTCAGCCGTGAAGGAGAACACGGCGAACATTCGCACGACGAAGGGGCGGTTGCTGAATATCAAAGCGTCGAATCTGAGCACCACTACGGATCTCTACTTACAGATTCATGACAAGGCGACGCCGGTGCAGGCAGGCGATATTCCGGTTTTACCTATCTTCGTTGGGCGAAACGGCTACGCTGATCTGACCGACATCCGTTGCGAGTTGGGCATTCAGGTTGCCTTGTCGACGACGCCTGACACATACACGGCGCCAGGCGTGGCGTCAGGTTGGTTCTACGCCGAGAGCAAATGAGCAGAGGATTTGTTTCACCCACAGCTTCAGTAATAGCGATGGCAACGATTGGCGGAACAATCGAGCGCGGGCGATCACTTGCGACTTTCGATCAATGGGGCCAGATCGACTCGCGCGCAATTGTGCTGCCGCAGTTTAGCCACGGAATGGATTCGCGGCTTCCTGGCAAGTCTGGGTCGGACAAGCCGCTTTTCAGTTCACAGGTCCACACCGGAACGCCGGCGTATGTTCGCTCTGCGACATGCTGGGCTGCGGGGATCGATCTGTGCTCAAAATCAGTATGGAATTCACACTTTTTCTCCCAGGGCGCTGGGACGCTGATCTCTCCGCGGCACATCTTATTGGCAGAACATTTCTTTGGCGCGACTGGTAGTAACCCTGTGCCGAATGGGACCACGTTCAGGTGGGTTGCGCGAAACAATGAGTATCTTGATCGGACAATAACTGGAAAGGCGAGG
>DASYRO010000105.1:0-2314 GCA_036004385.1 Candidatus Acidiferrales bacterium | reverse complement strand
GCCCAGCGGCACGGAGCCGTGCTCGTGAATGGCTTGGCGCTCATTGTTGTCTTCGGGGTTGCGGAGGCGGAATGGGCCGGTGAGGGCTTGCGCCGATTCGTCGGCCTTGAAGCGGAGGTAGCGCGCCTGGTGTTCTTTTGCGCGAGCCTCGTCGCCGAGCCCGTTGTAACACAGCATCAGGTTGTAGTGAGCTTCCAAGTCTTCGGGGTCGACTTCCAGCGATTTCTGGAATTCGCGAATCGCGTCCGCATATTTCTTTTGCAGGAAAAGCACGCGGCCTAGCTGGTTGCGCGCCACACGGTCGCGCGGATATTGCTCGAGCGTTTGGCGCAGATGGAGGGCGGCCTCGTCGTAGCGGCCGTCGTTCTTGAGAGCGCGGCCATAAAAGAAATGCGCGCGCGCGAGATTGGGCGAAATCGCCAGGGCTTTCTCTAGAACTTCCCGTGCGCCGGCGGTGTTGCCTTCCTGCATGCGCACGCGGCCGATATTCACCCAGCCGTCCGGATTTTTCGGATCAATCTTCGCGACCATCTGAAATGCAGCCTCGGCGCCGCGCAGGTCCCCCTGCAGCAGCAGGCCGATGCCGTAGTCGTTCCAGCGCTGCCAGTCGTCGGCCAGCGCCTGCGTCGCTGGCTTTGGCGCCGGTGAATTGCGCGGAGCAACACGCAGTGTGGCGCGGTCTTCGGCAATGGTGACGATAGGTAGCTGCGGAATCGTTTTTACTTTCCCGGACGCCTGGCTCGTATCGCCAGTGAACAGCCATCGGCCGTTGTCGTAGTGCGGCGTCACGTCTGGATTCGGCTGCGAGGGATCCCGCTCGCCCGCGAATGCGAACTGCGTGTTCCACCACATGAATTTGCGGTAGTGCAGTTTCGCTTCCAGGTGAATTTCGTCGCCTGCACTCTCCGGGATTTTCATACGGTAGTGAATCGTGTCCGCTGCGCCGGGCGGCACCAAGCGCACGTAGACCACAGCGCGCGTGGCCCAGGCGTTGCGCTTATTGATGAAGTTTCCCTTTGCATCCACCATCACCGAACGGTAGAAGTGCGCGCCCTTTTCTACGGGCCCTTTGCCATCTTCTTCGACCATGCCGCTCCAGAAGATCGTGTTGCCCTTGTTGTCCATGCCCTTCAGCTCGACCCAGACGTCGAAGGCATCCACGGTGCCGCCGGGAAAGAAATGCCCGACCTTGCGCGTGCGAACAACGACGTCCACGCGGACTTCGTCGCCACGGCGCACGACGGCTTGCACGCGATTGAGCGGCGCGGTGACCGGCGCAGCTTCGCCTTCCGCCGTCCCGCGCGCGGCGGGCGGCTCCGCTTCCTCGCCCACGGCGAATGTGGTCATCAGCTCGTGACTGATGGCTTCGCCTCGTGATTCCCGTGGCGGCGCGGGCGAGAGCGCAAACAGATCCACGGTGATGGCGTTGTCCTTGAGGAATTTTTCCACTTCCTCAAGCTGTTTGGCGTCCTGATTCACGAAGGGAAGGGCAGAGTTGGCGGCGGCGAAGCGGTGCGAGTGCACTTTGCCGGCGACGTTGCCCATGTCCTGCGAATCCACCAGCGGCATGTGGCAGTCGGCGCACTTCTGCGGCTTGGCCGGATAGTAGAAGGATCGCGCCCCCTGCCCGGAAACGCCGCTGGCCTGCCAGTTATCGTAGTCGTTGAAGCCGCGAATCCAGCGGTAGCGGTTGACAGGCGCGTCGAGGTGCACTTTGTGGCACGTCGAACAGAACTCCGCCGTCTGCGCGCGCATGAACGGCTTGAGGAACGTGCGGCGGTGCGGCTCGGGGTTGAGCTTGATGCTGAAATCGTGCACGGCGCGGACGAGTGGATTATTGGTGGAGGCGAGCTCGTGCAGCTTCGGGAATTCGAGCACAAAATCGCCCTGACCCATGGAGCTTTTCACCTGCGTGAACGAATGGCACATCACGCAGGCCAGCCCGGCTTGCGCTTCCGGCGTGTTGATGCGGTCCTTGATGGGCGTGTCGAACTTTCCGCTGAAGAGCAGCGCGGGGTCGTGGCAGCCCGCGCACCATTTGGAAGCATTCACGCCGGCCACGTCCTGCATGTATTCCACGCTCTTGCGGTACCACTGGTTGTTGAACGAGGAGAAATGATGCGCAGAACTGTTCCACTGGTCGTAGATGTCCGCGTGGCAGCGCTGGCAGGCGTCCGAACGCATGAAAAACTCCGCAGGAATCAGCCCGCCATGCTTAGTCTGCGCGGAACTCGGAAAGAAGCGGCCCTTGGGGCCGTCGCCTTCGCCCTCCATAGCCAGCGGCGGCATCGCCGGATTCTTGATGACGTTCTCG
>DASYRO010000104.1:0-14097 GCA_036004385.1 Candidatus Acidiferrales bacterium | reverse complement strand
TCAGGCCCGCCAGAAAGTGGAATACTATCGCGCCAAACTCCCTGCGGAAGCCCCGCCGCAACTGCCTCTGTCCGCGCCGCGCAAATTCTAGGTTGTACACGGGAGAGGCTGTCATTCCAAGCGAAGCTAGGAACCTGCTTTTCGTTTTTCAATACGCTCGAAGACAGTCGGAACAGCACTAACGTTTGGGCCGCACCCCAAACAGCCGCCGGAAGAAATTCTTAAGTTTCGCGCCGAATCCGCCGCCCGTTTTCTGCTCCGCAACGGGCGTGTCGGCGCTGGCCGCAGCGCGTGTTGACGCCGGCGCTGCCGGTGTGGCCACAGCGACCTTGGTCTCATCCGGAGTTTTTGCCGCGTGCGACTTCATCGCAGAGGCGTCTTTGTTTTGCGGCGTTTTTTTCTTCTCCGGCCTTTCCACGCGGCCGCTGATGATTAGGGCGGGCTGCACGCGCAGCTCGCGCACGAGAAGAATTGTTTCCGGCCGCGGTTCGAGCGCCGGCGGCGGCTTCGTGGCATCGAACGCGAGCGGCGGCATCAAGACAGTCCATCGCGGCTCTTCGGTGGCCGGCTTGGGCGGCTCTTTCTTGGCGCTTTCCGGTTTCACTCCATCGCCGGAGCTCACCGCCACCGCGCCCATTTGCGGTGGCTTGGGCGCCGGCGGCTCTCCGCGCGCAAACACCGGTTCGCAGACGCACGCCCCGTTCGCCGTACGCAGCGCTTCGAGTTGTCCGCCCGGCAGGAGTACTTCGCCTCGCTCCGGCACGACGATGCTTTGCCCGGTGAGTTGTTGCTCCAGCCGCACTGCGCCGTGCGCCGCCACAATGCCCAGCGAGCCATCTGCATCGACGCCGACTGTGACATCGCGCGGACGATTGCCGACGCTGATCAGCGCGGCTACCACAAGCGCCGTATAAATCGTCACCGCGGGCCCCGAGGCTTCGGCGCCGATGCGCGCGTGCACGCGCCCGAGATTCAATGCCAGCGTCAGGCTTCCGCCGGACTTCAGCACGCTAAACCGCGCCGGGCCGCAGATGTCGATTTCTCCTCCGTCGGCGAGCGTGATTCGCGCGAGGCCCGAGCGCACGGTGACGTCCGCTCCGCTGGTTAGTTCCGCCGCGTTCTGGCCGCTTTCGCGCAGCAGGCTCACCTGCCCTTTTACTGCGATGTCGTCGCCTTCGATGCGTCCCACGGTTTCCGGCGCGCCTTGTCCATAGAGAGGAACCGTCGCGAGAAGGAAGAGAACGACCGTCATCGTCATATACACGAAACCCCCGCGTCTAAAGACGCGGGCTACATCTAGAGCTACGCTCGAGAACCGCACGGCCGCACGGTTCCCGGCGCTGTAGCCGGCCTCTTCAGAGGCGGGGATTCTCGTCGCCAATCGCACTGGTGTGCGCATCACGCTCATCGAAGAATCGTCCACGGTTCGCCTATACTATACGCTTGTGACGGAACCCGCCAACATCTCCCCGGCCGCGGAGGAATCGGTCCCGAAGCCTCGGGACGAGGCGCAGGCCATCAGCGCGCATTACGATACGCGTCTGCCGGAGCTCTCCCGCTGGCGGCGCATGCAGATTCCAATCATCGCCTCGGCCGTGTATGGGTTCGTCCGCACGCTGGGCCCCAGCATTCGCTACGAAATCCTCGGCTGGCAACACGCCCAGCGCATTTACGATTCCGGCCGCCCGATTATCTACGCCTTCTGGCACCGCTCGATTTTTTCGGCCATGTGGCACTGGCGGCATCGCGGCGTCGTGGTGATGAACACCACTAACTTCGATGGCCAGTGGACGCGGCGCGTCGTCGAGCGCCTCGGCTACGGGACTGCGCAAGGCAGCTCGTCCCGCGGCGGGCTGAAAGGATTGGCAGTGATGGCGCGGAGATTAGAGGAAGGCCGGGACGTCGCCTTCACCATCGACGGCCCGCGCGGCCCGCGCTACATCGCCAAGCCCGGCCCGGTGATGCTCGCGCGGCGCACGGGCTGTCCCATCATCGTGTTTCATGCGGGCCTGGAGCGCGCCTACACGTTCGAGAAATCCTGGGACCTCTTTCAACTACCGCATGCGTTTTCGCGCGGCATAATTCTGATTCATCCCCCCATCGAGGTTCCCACCGAAGCGAATGCGGAGCTCATCGAACGCAAGCATGCCGAGATGCAAACCGCGCTCGAGCGCGTGCGCGACATCGCCGAGTCGTGGTTTTCCACGTCAGCGGATGAGCGCGCACGCCTGCGTGGCGAATGGAACGCATGAAAGTTTTCTGCGGAACTATCGCGACCGCTTGGGGATGCTGAGCACCAGGTGGCACGGCGCGTGCCGCGCGACGTATTGCGCCGTCGTGCCCAGCAGGAATTCTCCGAAGCTGCGGCCGTGGTGATAGCCCAGCACGGCTAAATCCGTTTTCTTGTTCTTCATCGTTTCCACCAGCGCCGTGCCCGCCCAGTGCGCTCGCAGGATTTCTTTTTCCACTTTCACCCGGCTGCGTTTGGCAACCCGTTCGGCGGCGCGAAGGATTTTTTGCGCCTTGGCCTCCTCGCCGGGAATCCCGGCTTCGAGCGGCGTCACGTCCGGAAGTTCAATCACGTGCACCAGCAGCAGAGTGCCTTTGTGCGCGCTCACGCGGCAGGCCAGGTCGGTCAATTCCACCGCATGTTCCAGCGTTTTCAAACCCACGAGGGTCCGCGTGGCTTTTTTCATGGTTTTCTCCCGGAAAATAAAACCGCTCGGTTTTTTGTGACGAGATCTTGCGGCGTTAACTCTCGCCGAGTGTCACCTGGATGTCCATCTTCTGCCGGCCGCGATAGACCGTCAGCGTCACGGTATCGCCCGGGCGTTTGCGATTGAGCGCGAGCGTCAGGTCCACGAGCTGAGAAACTTTCTGGCCGTTAACCGCCACGATGACGTCGCCACCCACCAGCATGCGCTGCATGCCGATGGCCACCTGGCGATCGCCGCCGCGCAGACCGGCGCGCTGTGCCGGGCTGGCCGGCACGACGCGCTGCACCAGCAGCCCGTCGTCCACCCCCAACCCGAGCGCTTCGGAGAGGCCCGACCACATTCCCAGTGGCACCAGATATTCGACGCCCAGGTAAGCCCGGCGGACGCGGCCTTCGTTAATCAGGTCCTGCGCGATTCGCTTGGCGGTGTTGACGGGGATGGCAAAGCCGATGCCCGCCGTCGTGCCCGTCGGCGAAAAAATCGCGGAGTTGATGCCGATTACTTCGCCGTGCGAGTTCAGCAGCGGCCCGCCGGAATTTCCGCGGTTGATGGCCGCATCGGTCTGGATGGCTTCGTCAATAAACGTCTGCTCGCTGGTCTGCACTGTGCGGCCGACGGCGCTGATGATGCCGGTGGTGAGCGTGCTCTGAAAACCGAACGGGTTGCCGATGGCGAGCACGCGCTGGCCCACTTGCAGGTTGGCGGAATCCGCCAGGGGAAGCGCGGCCAGCTTTTTGCCGCGCGTCTCCACTTTGAGCAGCGCCACGTCGTTGCGCGGATCGCCGCCCACGAATTTCGCCTGAAAGCGAGTCTTGTCGCCGAGCGTGACCTCGACGGTTTGCGCCCCCTGCACGACGTGGTAGTTCGTCAGGATATAGCCGCGCGAATCAATCACGAAGCCTGAGCCCGCGCCTTCCACCGGCACTGGGTTTAGAAAAAAATCGTATTCCACCGCGCGGGTGACGATGTTGGCCACGGCGGGCGAGGCCTGCTTGTAGATGCTGACATTCAGCGCTTCATCGGGAGTCAGCTCGCCCGGCTTCAAAGTTTCCAGCGCGGCGCCGACACTCAGCGGGTCGCGGCCGCCCCAATGGGCGCCGGCCCACCATGCTGCCAGGCCGATGATCAGGCCGACGCCAAACAATCGCAGAAATCTTCGGCGTGGAGAATGGACTGGCATGTTCATGGCGGTTACCTCCCCTGACTTGAGACGGGCGCTCGACGAAGCGCCCGCCGCAAGCGGGCAACTCCAGGCAACAGGATAATCGAAGTAAGGGGATGGATGCTACGCGGCAGCCAGGTCCTGCAAGCGCGCAACGAGGCATTCCACTTGCTTGCGCGTTTCCTCCAGCGTGACCGAGCAATCCACCACTTCGTCTGCGCGGCGGCGTTTCTCCTCCATCGGCATTTGCGCGGCCACGCGCTGCTCGATCTGCTCGCGGGTCATTCCGCGTGCCAGCAATCTTTCCATCTGCTGTTCCGGGGTGCACCAGGCGACGATCAGCTTATCGAGATGCTTCACGTAGCCTGCTTCGATGAGTAGCGCCGCTTCCACCACTGCAATGCCGCGCGGGTTGGCGGCGGCAAAGTCGCTAAATAATATTTCCAGTTCCTTCAACACACGCGGATGCACGATGGCGTTCAGCCGCAGCAGCTTGTCGATATCGGCAAAAACGATGGCGCCGAGCTTCTTGCGGTCCACGAATCCATCCGGCCGCAATACGTCAATTCCAAACGCGCGGATTACTTCTTGAAATGCGGGACGCCCGGGCTCGATCAGTTTGTGGGCGAGCGGGTCGGCTTCGATGATGTAGCAGCCGAGTTCGCGCATCATCGCGGCGACCGTGCTCTTGCCGCACGCGATCCCCCCGGTGAGGCCGACGCGAAGCATCAGCTTTTGGCCATTTCGATGGGTGAATTGGCCACGGGCGCGCCGGTTGCCGGCTGTGCAATTGGTTCAGCGACGGCCCGCCGGAGGCGCGCGGCTTTTACCGTGTTGCTCATGAGCATGGCGATGGTCAGCGGACCGACGCCTCCCGGCACCGGCGTGATGGCGCCGGCGACTTGCGCAGCGTCGGGGTGGACGTCACCGCAGGTGGTGAAACCCTTCTCGCGGAATTTCTCCAGGCGCTTGGGATTGTTGGCGAAAAGTTTCGCTGCGAGTTCTGGATCCGTGAGCCGGTTGGTGCCCACGTCAATCACCGTCGCGCCCGGCTTGATCCAGTCGGGCTGCACCATGCCGGGCTTGCCCATCGCGGCTACGATGATATCTGCGCGGCGCACGACGTCCGGCAGATTGCGGGTTTTCGAATGGCAAATGGTCACTGTGGCGTGCGCGTGCATCAGAAGCAGGGCCATCGGCTTGCCAACAATGTCACTGCGGCCCATCACCACGGCGTCCGCGCCTTCAATACGAATTCCGCTGCGGCGCAAAATTTCCATCACTCCGGCGGGTGTGCACGAAACGAGCCCAGGCTGTCCGGCCACCAATCGGCCGACGCTGACCGGATGAAATCCGTCCACGTCTTTCGCCGGGTCCACCGCTTCGAGAATGCGCTTGGCGTTGACCTGCTTGGGCAGCGGCAATTGCACGAGGATGCCGTCAATTTCGTCGCGGCGGTTCAATAACTCCACGAGTTCGAGCATCTCAGCGGTGGAGATGGTGTCCGGCGGTGTAATCATGTCGCTGAAAAGCCCGAGCTCACCGCACGCCGCCACTTTGCTCTTCACGTACATTTCCGACGCGGGATTATTCCCCACCAGCACCGCGGCCAGTCCGGGCTGGATGCCCATTGCTTTCAGCTCGGCGATTTCTTTTTTCAAATCAATGTAGATTTGTTCGCGGATTTCGTTGCCGTTCAGGATTCGTGCAGTCAACGCGTGCTCCCGGCGAAGTAAAATCAATTATGCCGACAGGCAATCTTATCACAGGCTCACGAAGCCGCTCATCGCCGCAGCACCGCAAATTTATTTGGTATTTGCTCGTGAGCCTGTTATCTTCGGCGCACTTTCCTGTGGAGGTGCCAGCCTATGCAACGTCTGAAACGGATCGACGCGACTTCAGCATTGAAGATGGGCGGGGTCCTGTATGCGATCTTCGGGTTACTGGCCGGCGTAATCATCAGCCTGGTGAGCATGGCTATGCCGGCGGCGTCCCGCGAAGAAATGGGGCCATTCGGAATGTTCGGGGCCATGGCGGTCATCGCGTTCCCGATCCTCTATGGATTGTTCGGCGCGATCTTCTCGGCCATCGCCGCGCTGCTCTATAACGTAGTGGCGGGCTTCGTCGGAGGTCTCGCCGTCGAAATCGAATAGTCGCGCCTTAACGAAAACGCCCCGGAACGGATCATCCGACCGGGGCGTTTTCTGAACCAGCCTGCAACCTAATAAATGTCGTACTGCTCCCAATGGAGCGTCGGGTCGGACTGGATGATGACGCTCTTTTTCGTCCAGTGCTCGAGTTCTTCAACCAGAGCTGATTCGCGCGTCTTCAGCGCCTTGCCGATTTCCGGATGGACGCGCAGCGTGACGCTCTGTGAATCAATTTCCGGTGCCATCTTGCGCGCTTCGGCCTGGATTTCATAACAAATGGTGGGAATGGACTTCACCATGCCGCTGCCCGTGCAGTACGGGCACGGCTGGCAGAGCACGCGTTCCAGCGCTTGCTTGGTGCGTTTGCGCGTTATGGCCACCAGGCCGAATTCATTGAAGCCCAGCGCCTTTGACGGGGCCTTATCGCCGCGCAGCGCGTCGTCCAGCGCAATCATCACTTTTTCGCGGTTGCGACGCTCTTCCATGTCAATGAAGTCAATCACGATGATGCCGCCCAAATCGCGCAGGCGGATCTGCCGCACGATTTCCTTGACCGCTTCGAGGTTGGTCTTGACGATGGTGTCTTCCAACCGCGTCGAGCCGCGCCCCACGAATTTGCCGGTGTTGACGTCAATCGCCACCAGCGCTTCCGTGTGGTTGATGACGATGTAGCCGCCGGACTTCAGCCAGACTTTCGGCCGCAGCGACTTGTCAATTTCCTGCTGAATGCCGAACTCTTCGAAGATGGGCGCGTCTTTGGTGTACAGCTTCACGCGGTTCACCAGGCGCGGCTGGAAGCGTCCGACAAAATCCACGACCTTAGCGAACTCCTCTTCGTTGTCAATCCAGATGGCGGTGTAGTCGTTGCTGACGTGGTCGCGCAGGATGCGCTCGACGAGATTCAGGTCGCGGTGCAGGATGGCCGGCGCCTTTCGCTGCTCGCTGCGCTGCTTGATTTCGTTCCACGTGCGCCCGAGGAATTCCACATCGCTGCGGATTTCATCGTCCGTCGCGCCGGCAGCGGCCGTGCGCACGATGAATCCGCCGGGGAATTGCCCCTTCATTTCGCCCAGCAGGCGCCGCAGGCGCGAGCGTTCTTCCGCCGAGCCGATTTTCCGCGACACGCCGATGTGATCCACGGTAGGCATGTACACCAGGAATCTTCCGGGTAGCGCGACGTGGCTGGTAATCCGCGCGCCCTTTTTGCCCATGGGCTCCTTGGCAATCTGGACGATGATTTCCTGCCCCGCCTTGAGCAATTCGGAAATCAACTGCGGCCGGCGCGGCGCGACGTGGCGGTGCTGGGGACGTCCGCGCGGCGGCCCACCGCGGCGGCGGCCTCCACGGCGCATGGGCCGCTGAAAACGCGCCCGCGAACTGTCCTGCACGCGCGCGCTGATTGGCTGCGGCTCGCCGCCCGGTTGCATTCCTTCCTCGGGCACTGCGCCCATTTCCGCTGGCTGCTCCTCGCCGATGATTTCGCTTTCTTCTTCCGCTTCGGTTTCGCCGGGTTGCGCTTCAGCGGGCAGTTCCTCGGTTTCTTCGTCGGTCTCGGTTTCCTGAACTTCTTCAGGTAACGCATTTTCGGCCAGCGACTCGGCGATGGCGCTGCGCACGTCGGTATCCACGTGATAGGGTTCGTCCGTTTCGACGCGCGTTTCTTCTTCGAGCTCCGCTTCGAGTCCGGGTTCTTCCTCCGCGAGTTCCTCGTGCGCCGCTTCGGCAAACTGCTCGGCGAGCTGCGTTGCTTCCTCGGGAGTCAATTCTTCCGCCGGCGTTTCGAACTCTGCTGGCGCTTCGACCGGTTCGGGCGCAGCCGGTGGCGCCAGCGACGCCGCGGCTTCAGCCGGAGTAGCAAAAACAGACTGCGGAAATGCGGGTTCTTCGCTGCGCAGTTCCGCGGCGGGTGGAGTTGCAGGCGCTTCCTCACGCGGCTCGGGAGTCTCCGCGGCATCGGTCCAGCCATAACCGCCGGCGGGGACTTCCGTACCAGCGGGAGCTTCGAATGGCTTTTCCTCGAGAGCCGTTTGCGAAGCGTCTAGCGGCGCTGTTGATTCTTGCGTTGGCGGTGGGCTCACCGGAGCGCTTGGCGCGCGGTCGCGATATTTTGCGAGCGATTCGCCGGGCAGGATGATGGGCTCGTAATCGGCAGGCAGCGGAGGTTCCGGTTCGCTGGGCGCTCCGTAGCTGCGCGAAGGCGACGCATATTTCGACGGCGGAAAATCGCGGCGCGGGCCGCGGTCACGACCGCGATCGCGTCCGCCGCGGCGATTATCCCAGCGCCCGCGACGTCCTCCGCCGCCACGGCCATAGCCTCCCCGGCCTCCGCGCTGTTCATAAGGACGCGAAGTCGGCGGAGCGCTCTGCTGCGGCGCGCGCGGAGGAGCTTCGGGCAGCGGCGGCGCTTCGGATGAAACCAGCGATGATGGCGCCGGCTCTGCCGGCGATTCCGCCGTCACTTCCGGCGGCTCGACCACGGCCGGCGCGGACGTTTCGGCGGGCGTGGCAAATACCGGCCCGCTCTGCTGCTCCATGCGCTGCAGCTTGCCTTCGACGGACGTGACGATACCGTCGTAGTCCTCCAGATTTTCGAAGAAGTCGGAGACGTACAGGAAGGCGTCGCTATCCAAGCCAATATCCACAAAGGCGGACTGCATGCCGGGCAGCACGCGGGTGACGCGGCCTTTGTAGATGCTTCCTACCAGCGCGAATTCTTTTTCGCGCTCGACGTAAATCTCACACAGGTGCCCGTCTTCCAGGATGGCGACCCGCGTTTCGTGCGGGGTCGCGGAAATGACCAGCTCTTTCGACATGAAAACTCCTCGGAGCCCGCCACAGGCGGGTGCGGCCGCGTCCGCCACGGGCGGACAACGTATGCGCCAAAAGTGGCGCAGCCAGAATGGAGATTGCCTGATTCATTCCGTCTTTCCCGCGTTGCTGAGCTCTCAGATTCTTTCGGATTCTTTTTCCACGGGCCCGCTCTCCGCTGCAGGCGGAGACGCCCCGCGCGTACGGCCTGCGCCGGTCAGTTGACGAAGCGCCTCATGCGCACATTCATCACCATCCCCAGCGCCATGAACACGAACAACGTGGACGACCCGCCGTAACTCATCAGCGGCAATGGGATGCCGGTCACCGGCACATAACCGATCATCATCCCCACGTTCACAAAAATATGTACTCCCAGAACTGCCGCTACGCCCATCACGATATACATCCCGGACCGATCCTTCGCCCATTGGGCGTTCTGCACCAGGCGCAGCAGCAAACCCGCGTAAAGCAACAGGGTCACCAGGACGCCGGCAAACCCTGTTTCCTCGGCTAATGCCGCGAGGATGAAATCCGACCAGCGGACGGGAATAAACCCGCCCTGGTTCTGCGTCCCTTTGCCAATTCCCTTTCCCCAGACTCCCCCGGAGCCGACGGCGATCTTGGCCTGTTGCGTCTGATACCCGGCTCCCCTCAGGTTTTCTTCGGGGCGGAGAAAGGTGTTAATTCTCTCCTTCTGATAAGGCTTCAGAAAATACCATCCGACCGGTATGAGCAGCGCGGCGATCAACACGAACGCCACCACATGCTTCCACTGGATGCCGGCGAGAAACGCGCCCATCGCGGCAATCGGCAGGAACATCACCGCCGTGCCGAAATCCGGCTGGAGCAGGATCAGCCCCACCGGCAAGCCGGTCAGGACTCCCGCCTTGCCCAAGTCCAGAAGGCTCAAGCGGTCTGTGCGCACCTCACTAAAGAAGCGCGCCAACACCACAATTATAATCAACTTCACCAGCTCTGACACTTGCAAAGTGTGCCCACTGACTTTGATCCAGCTCCGGGAGCCGAACTTGCTCTCCCCGATTAGCAGCACCATGGCGAGTCCGGCCAGCCCCAGCAGGTACAGCAAAGGCGCCTGATCCAGGACGGCGTGATAGTCCAGCCGCGACAGCGCCAGCATACATGCGATTCCGATCAACACCCACCAGAGCTGCTGCCAATGCAGGCCGGCCAGATTGCTGCCCGGCGGCATGGCACGCGTCGCCGAATAGATTTCCACGATGCCCAGGCCGCATATCGCCAGCACAATGAGCAATAGAGCCCAGTCGAAATCACGGAAGCGGATTCCTTCCCTCATCGCTGCGCGGAGGCTCCTTTGGAATGCTGCGGAGCTGGCAAAGTCGTCTTCGGCGAAACCTCTGCTGGAGCAGCCGCGGTTTTGGCCAATGCCAGGTCCGGCGAATCGCTGAGTTCGTAGCGCTTATACTCCACGGTGTATTGTTGTTTATCCCGCGCGCTCTTCTTGTCGTAGTACGCCTTGATGATGTCCCGCGCCACCGGCGCGGCCGCCGTCGAGCCATGCAAGCCGTGCTCGACGAGCACCGCCACCACAATTTCCGGATTGCGCCGCGGCGCGTAGCCCACGAACCAAGCGTTGTCCTTGAATTGCCTCTGCGACCCGGCTTTCTTCAGTCCCTCGCCGCTGATCAGCTGCGCGGTACCCGTCTTGCCGCAGAATTCGATGCCTTGGAGACGCGAAGCCGACGCCGTGCCGCCTTCATTCACCACGCCGAACATCGCCTGGGTCACCATTTCGGTGGTGTGCTCAGTGAGCGGAAACGTTTCTTCTTTCACGTTTTTCGAATCGTACAGCAGATGCGGCTGCTTGAAGACGCCGCCCAGGGCAATGCCGCCGATAGTGCGCGCCAATTGCAACGGCGTGACAATCGTCGCGCCCTGTCCCACGGCCACGGAGATCGTTTCGCCGGGATACCACTTCTGATTGAACACGCGCTGCTTCCATTCCTCCGACGGCACCAGGCCTTCCATCTCGCCGGGCAGGTCAATGCCCGTACGCCGTCCCAGGCCGAGCTGATAAGCGTAGTAAGAAATGCGGTCAATCCCCAGGCGCATGCCCACGTTGTAGAAGAAAACGTCGCAGGACTGCACCACGCCCTTGTGCAGCTCCACTTGCCCGTGGCCGCCCTTACCGAAAACGTGACACTTGAACATGCGCCCGTAAAAAATTCCGTACCCGGGACAAAATACCGAGAAGTTTTCCGGAATGGCCTTCGATTCCAGCATCGCCGTGGACATGACAATTTTGAACACCGAACCCGGCGCGAGCTGTGCCTGGATGGCGCGGTCCAGGAGCGGCCGGTCGGGATCTTCATTTAACTGTTTCCATTGCTCCACCGGGATGCGAACGGCGAAGGCATTGGGGTCCGGCGCCGGCCGGCTGACCATGGCCAGCACGTCGCCGGTGCGCGGATCGAGCGCCACCACCGCGCCTTTCTGGCCGGCCATGGCCGCTTCCGCCACCACTTGCAGATCGTAATCGATCGTCAACTGGATGCGCTGGCCAGGCTGCGCTTCGACGTGTTCCAGACGCTCGAGCTCCTTGCCCACGCTGTTGACGACCACGCGGCGCATGCCGTCGGTACCCATCAACATTTCGTTGTACTGCCGCTCGAGTCCCGACTTGCCGACAAAATCGCCGGGCCGCAATTTGCCGCCGCTGGCTTCGATCTGCTTTTCACTTACTTCTCCGACGTAGCCGATGGCGTGAGCCAGAAAGCCATCGCTCGGGTAACGACGCCGGTGCACCATCAGCAATTCGAGCAGCGGCAAATCCGCGCGGTGCGATTCGATGAATGCGATATCCGCCTGGCTGGCTTCCGGCTTGATCTGGATGGGCTGAAACTTGGGAATAATTTTTGAAGCTTCAATCTGCTGCTGAATTTCTTCCAGCGGGATGCCCAATCCTTCGGCAACCTGCGGCAGGCCCTCGGCGAGAAGCTTGGGATCCTCGCGCAGGAGCAGCACGCTGAACGAGGGATAGTTGTCCACGATGACGCGCTTTTCGCGGTCCAAAATTTGGCCGCGCGGCGCGATAATGGGAATGGAGCGGATGCGGTTGCGCTCCGCCAGTTGCCCGTAGTGCTTGGAATCGTTGATTTGCAGCTTCCAGAAGCCCAGCAGAAGAAACGCGGTGATGCCGACGATCGCCCACTGCGCGAACGTCAGCCGCCCCTGCGGCAGTTTCTGATCATTCCCGATCCACTGCGACAATTTCGTTCCGCCCGAACGAGCGCCGATCAGGGCTGGATGCCCGCGCGCTTTACGTCCTCAATTATCAAATCTCGAGCTACGAATCCTTTTTTCTACTTGTAGGGGCGCAGCACGCTGCGCCCGAGGGATGCCACCGTGCGTGCGCTTGAAGGCCTCCCGCAAGTGCCGCCCAAAGTACCACTTGCACTGTTTCTGTGCAAGCTGTTCCAGAGCGTCGCGGTGCTCATTCAGCCAAGCTGGACGTGTATCTAGGAGGGCTTCCGTAATTTATCCAGCAGTGGAAACAACACGACGGCAATGGCGGCGTTTACCAGCGATGCCAACAGCAGCCGCAGGCTGAACCAGGCTTTCGGCTGGGCCAGCAACAACCGTTCAATCAGCACCAGCACGCCCTGATGAAAATGGAAAAACACGAAGGTGAGCAGAAAGCGGCTGATGGGATGGTCCACGTCGAGCCGGCCACCGATGGATGAACCCGCGTATCCGACGAGCGTCTTGGCGATCCCGTAGTAACCGATGGGCACCGGGCTCACGCTGTCCTGCAACAGTCCGATGCCCGTTCCAAGAAGAAGCCCGGTCGCGGGATTGCGCCGGCTCAGCCCGAAATACAGCGTCACCAGCAGCGGCAATTCCAACATGTCCGCGCTCGGGAAATAGACCGGCAGAAACGCGCGGATTAGTACCGCAAGGAACGCCGCCGCAGGCACGGCCAGCAGGCGGTATTCGTGGACTTCGATGTGCGGTTCGGTTTGAACGCGGATGGCCATCAGTTATTTGTTGGGGCGCTATTATGTGTGCGCCCTCGATCGCGCGGACGCGCAGGTCCGCTCTTACGGTTTCTTTTCCGGCGCGGTCGCCGTCTCGGCTTCTTTCTTCGCCGGAAATTCCTGCCGCGTCAGCAGCACCAGCACTTCTTCGAGCCGGTCGAGGCGCGCCGCCGGCTTCATGCGAATCACTTTGAATGGATTTCCCTTCTCGACGCTCGCCACGGTGCCCACCGGAAGATCCTTGGGAAAAATCTGATCCAATCCGGAAGTCAGCACTGATTCACCGACGGCGACATCCTGGTCATTGCTGACATTACGCAGCTCGACGGTCTGCTCGCCGGTCCCGCGGGCAATTCCCAGCGTACGCGAATTGGCCAGCAGAGCGCCGGCGCCGCTGTCTTTATCGGAGATCAGCAGGATCAGCGAAGTCCTGGCGTAGGTTTCGAGCACTTTACCGACGATGCCGTCGGGAGTAATCACGCCCATGTTTCTGCGAATCTTGTCGGTTTCTCCGCGGTCAATGTACAGCGTGCGGCTGGTCTCCGACGCGCCCGCGCCGACGACGCGCGCGGCCACCATCGGTATGTCGGCATTGCCCTCGCGAAACGCCAGCACAGATTCCAGCCGCTTGGCTTCAGCCGCGGCGCCTTCCAGTTGCGCGACACGCAGCTTCATCTGCGCCAGTTCGTTGCGCAGCTCTTCGTTTTCTTTGCGCGTGTTGCGCAAGCCGATATAGCGGTGCCAGGCGCCGCCCGCGCTGTCGATCAAATAAGCGGCGGGCCGCTGCACTTGCGTCATGGTCCACACGGCGACCCTGCGGATCAGGCGGACTTCGCCACGCTTGATCTGCACGGCGAGCAGCAACACCTGCGCCAGCACGACGGAAACCAGCAGGATCAGCGGGCGTTGAATTGTTTGGATTACGCGCATTGAGGCTTCGAATCCGCGCGGTGGTAGGGGCGACTCACAGGTCGCCCGAGTGCGTCAGTCAATGCACACCTGGCGCAGCAGGTGGAAATCGCTGAGCATCTTGCCCGTGCCCAGCACCACCGACGCCAGCGGGTCGTCGGCGATAGAAACGGGCAGCCCGGTTTCCTCGCGGATGCGCTTATCGAGATTCTTCAGCAGCGCGCCGCCGCCGGTCAGCACGATGCCGCGGTCGCTGATGTCCGCGGAAAGCTCGGGTGGCGTGCGTTCCAGAGCGATGCGGATGGCGTTAAGGATCACGGCCACGCATTCGG
>DASYRO010000103.1:0-4122 GCA_036004385.1 Candidatus Acidiferrales bacterium | reverse complement strand
GAGCGCAGGAATTCTCCTTCCAGCGGTCGGCCGTCCACGTCGAGTCGCACCGTTTGCGTCAAGCTACCCTGCGCCACGGCGGCGATGGTGCGCGTCATTTCCGTAGTCGGCCGCAGCAGGTCTTCTGTCAGCGTGTTGATGGAGATTTCCATCTCGCCCCATGCGCCCCTCGGCTCTTGGAACCGCGCGCGTTCCCGCGTGCGTCCTTCCTTGCCCACCACCTGTCCGATGCGTTTCAATTCCTGCGCCATTTGCTGGTTGGCGCCTACGATGTCGTTGAAGGTGTCGGCAATTTTTCCGGCTAGGCCCGTCCAGTCCCCGGGGAGGCGCACGGAAAAG
Source organism: Candidatus Acidiferrales bacterium (assembly GCA_036004385.1). GTDB lineage: Bacteria > Acidobacteriota > Terriglobia > Acidiferrales > UBA7541 > JACQDE01. The sequence continues at coordinate 3,783 of DASYRO010000103.1, read as the reverse complement.
TCGCCGTCGCGCATGGTCTGCAGGCTGGCGAGAATCAGGCTGAGGTCCGTCGGGCTGACTTCGCCGTTGGAAGGAGGATAGCCGTTGGTCTGGAGGGCGACGGCGGTGCCTTCACCGGCGCTGGCTGGTGCACTCCGCTCGGATTTCTTCATGATGGTCTCTCCCTGCTTCGTGCGGTACGCATTCGAATTACGCGGACGTGTTCTTTCGGGCGGCTTTGGTTTTGGGCGCGGCTCCGCCGTCCCCGGAGTCGCCATGGAATGGACGGCCGTGCGCGACGGCATCGAGCGCCGCCAGCAAGTAGAGCGAGGTTTGGGATTTGGTCACGAAGGCGCTCGCTCCGGCTTTCAACGCCTCGGACAACATTTGCGGAGAGTCGTGCTGGCTCAGGACGAGAACTTTGGAGCCGGGAACATCGCGCCGGATCACCCGCGTGGCTTGCAAGCCGTCCATGCGCGGCATGGTGATGTCCATCAGCACGATGTCAGGCTGCAGTTGCTTGGCTTTCTCCGTGGCTTCCAGGCCGTCCGCGGCCTCGCCGCAGACTTCCAGCTCCGGGTGCGATTCCAACAACGAACGCACACCCCTCTTGAACAGTTCATGATCATCCACGATGAGAATCTTCAAGCGGCCCATGTTCCCCTTGGAGCCTGAGCGCGGCCACGGCCCCACCCGGACGTCTGTAATTCCAGCCCGGAACCCCTGCACATGGGCGGACGGGCGGGATATCGAGAGAACGCAATATGCTACTCGCCGCCAGCGCCAAAAAGCATCGGGTCAATACCTTAGAGAAGCACGGAAAATGCTGTACTCGGTGCGGCCCAGGCCGGGCTGCAAGGTCGCAGGAGGCCGGAAGGGCGCGGGAGGCCGCTGGCCGCGGATGCCGATCTGGCACAAAAGATGAGGCAGGATGCAGTTTCGATTCTTATCGGACAGGTAATATATTCCGCTTGACAATTCCAGTGCGCGGCCATATACCCGCCGCATCGTTTCCGCGCGAACACGGAACGCTGCAAGGAACCGGCTCCGGGGAAGCGCAATCTTTTGCGGGTTTTCCTCTGCCAGGCAGGCTCGTGAAGTTTATTTTTTTTGTGACCGGAAAGGCGTCCCAATGCGTTCTCCCTCTTTGAAGGGTCTTCTCATCCGCTCGGCGAGTGATGCGCCACTCCGGATTGATATCGGGCGCGAATTCAGCTTGCTGGGCGCGAGGATGTCTCTCGAGCCGCTCTTCAAGAACACAGGGCCGATAGCTGATCTTGGTCTGGGCGAGTCGCCGCAGTGGTATCTCGCGCAGGTGCCGCCGGCGCTCGCGGAAGCGAATCCCTGGGATGTGGCTCACCAAGCTCTCGGCGAGGCGCTCGCCTTCGCGGCGGGCCCCGAAGGCGTTTATATCGAACCGGACCTCGAGCAACAGTTCCTGGCGTGCGCGGAAGAGCCTGAAGCCCTGGCGGCGAAAGGGCACGTCGGCGAACAGGATCCGCAAGACCCTGCGTTTCCCCGCGGCCCGGGTTTCGCCTGGTTTCTCAAACCCGACTTTTCACAACTCGCCGCCGCGCGCCAGGGCGGCGGGGCGAACGTGCGCATCGCTCACCTGGATACGGGCTATGACCCGGCGCACGGCACGCGCCCGCAGAATCTTCTCTCGGAATTTGAAAACGACTTTGTGGACAACGATCGCGACGCGCACGATCCCGGCATAGATGGCCTGCTGAAAAATCCCGGGCACGGCACGGGCACGCTCAGCATCCTCGCCGGCAACAAAGTATCGGACCTGGGCAATGATTTTCTCGGCGGCGCGCCGCTGGCCGAAATCATTCCGGTGCGCATCGCCACGTCGGTGATACTTTTCCGGACCCATGCGCTGGCCCGCGCGCTGGATTACGTCATCGCGCCTTCCAAAAGAAATGGAGAAACGCTGGGCCCGGTCAACGTCGTCACGCTGAGCATGGGCGGACTGGCGTCCGGCGCCTGGGCCGATGCCGTCAATCGCGCCTACCAAGCCGGCATCTGCATCGTGGCCGCGGCGGGCAACAACATCTCCGCGGGAATTTTTCCGATTCCCACTCGCTTTATCGTGTATCCCGCGCGATTCCGTCGCGTGATCGCCGCCTGCGGAGTGATGGCCAATCGCGCGCCGTACTACGGGTTGGGCTTGGGCAAGATGCAGGGCAACTTTGGCCCGCAAAGCAAAATGGCCACGGCCATGGCCGCGTACACGCCCAATATGCCCTGGGCGGAGATCGGTTATCCCGCGATTGTGGACATGAACGGGGCGGGCACTTCCTCCGCCACGCCGCAAATCGCCGCCACCGCCGCATTGTGGATTGAGAAATATCGCAACGAGCTCTCGCAATACCGCGAGCCGTGGCAGCGCGTGGAGGCCGTGCGCCATGCTCTGTTCACCAGCGCGGATAAATCGGCCGATGGCGGGAGTAACGAAAAGCTTGGCAACGGCATTCTCCACGCCGAAGCGGCCCTGCAGATCCAGCCGCCGGATCACGTCACGCAGACTCCGCGCGATTCCGCCGCGTTTTCATTTTTGCGCGTGCTCACCGGACTGGGAGCGCGTGAGGAACCAGCGCGCACGCAGATGTTTGCCCTGGAAATCACGCAACTCGCGCAACAGTGGGACCAAGACCAGGGCGCCAATCCGTTCGATTCCATCCTTCCGGATCCCGACCTGCCACAGAAAGACATCTCACAGCCCAAAGTGCGTGAGTTCCTGGAAGCGATGATCGAGCATCCGCGCGCCTCGAGCGCCCTCAAAGAGCACCTAAAGTTTGCGCTCGGAGTGAAGCCGCCGCGCCGCCCGCCGGGCGGACCGGGAAAACCGGCGCTCGCAAAGGGAGCGGCGCCCCAACCGGTACCCGCTGCGATTCCCCAGCCGATTTATCGCCGGCTGCGCGGGTACGCATTCGATCCCAGCCTGAAGTTGCAACTGGATACCGAGCCTATCAGCGAGATTACTTTTCAAGTGCCGTGGGAAACCCTGGAGCCGGGCCCGCGCGGCGAATATCTGGACGTGGTGGACATGGACCCGGCCAGCAAATGCTTCTACGATCCCGTGAATCTGGACCATCCGCACCTGCTGGCGCAAGACGGCTTGGCCGCATCCGAAGGCACGCCGCAGTTTCATCAGCAGATGGCGTACGTGGTCGCCAGCCTGGCCATCCAGAATTTTGAGCACGCGCTCGGGCGCAAAGTGTTATGGGCGCCGGGTCCGTCGCCGGATCCCGAGAATCCTCACGACGACTCCTACTACATTCCGCGGCTCCGCATTTATCCGCACGCCATGCGCGAAGCCAATGCCTATTACAGCCCGGCAAAGAAAGCGCTGCTGTTCGGCTACTTTATGGCCTCGGCGGACGATCCCGGCGACCATCTGCCCGGCGGCCTGGTGTTCACCTGTCTTTCACACGACATCGTCGCGCACGAAACTTCGCACGCGCTGCTGGACGGTATGCATCGGCGTTTCACGCAGCCGACGAACCCTGACGTGCGCGCGTTCCATGAAGCCTTCGCGGACATCGTCGCCCTGTTACAGCATTTCACCTTTCCGGAAATCCTGCGCCATCAGATTGCGCGTACGCGCGGCGAAATCCGCTCGCAGGAAAATCTCCTCGGGCAACTTGCCGGGCAGTTCGGGCGCGCTTCCGGCGGCCGCGGAGCCTTGCGCGACGCCATCGGCCGCTACAATCCGGAGACACAAGCGTGGGAGCCACGCAAGCCGGATCCGCTGGAGTACGAGCGGACGACCGAACCGCACGCGCGTGGCGCCATCCT
>DASYRO010000102.1:0-8661 GCA_036004385.1 Candidatus Acidiferrales bacterium | reverse complement strand
AATTGCGGCTCCAGCACCAGCGAACGGGCGATTTCCAGGCGCCGGCGCTCGCCACCGGAGAGGGTGTGGGCCGGATTGTGGCGCACCGTTTCCAAACCCATCTGCGCGAGTAGCTCTTCCAGGCGGTCGCGGCGCTGCTCCGGCGTCAGAGGCAGGGTTTCCAGCACGGCGAGCAAGTTTTCTTCCACAGTTAGCTTGCGAAAGACGGAAGGCTCCTGGGGCAGGTAGCTGATGCCGCCGCGGGCCCGCAGGTACATGGGTAGGTCGGTAATGTCTTCGCCATCGAGAAGTACCCGCCCGGCATCGGGGCGGGCCAGGCCCACCAGGATGTAAAACGTGGTGGTTTTGCCCGCGCCGTTGGGTCCCAGGAGGCCGACGACCTCTCCCTGGGCTATTTCCAGGTCAACGTGATCCACCACCGTGCGCCCACGGTAGGACTTGCGGAGCTCGAGGGCTTGGAGCGTCGGCATGATGGGCAGTTAATCGACGCGATGACGGCTGAGCGTTCGCGAACCTTCCTCCGAATCCACCAGAATCCTATCATCGGCCAGAAAGAAGGTCAATTGACGGCCAGTCGTTGTGCCGAAAACCGAATCGTAAAGCATTGGTTTACCGCCAGATAAGATGAATTTCCCGTCGCTCGCCACGTAATCTGCGCGCTCTGCCGTGCCGCGACGATCGCCTTGCAACACAGTGACGCCGCCAGTGGCAATTGCCTTGCTCACAGACTTTGGCCCATTATTTGCAGACGTCAAATACAGTTCCAAATCCTTGGAACGAATCTGGCCGATATTGGATTGGGCGCTGACTCCACCTTCCATCCGCACCTTGGATTCGTTGCCCCAGTAAGTCATTCGCGCGGCCCGAGCTTTCCAGATATTGCGTCCGGCGGGAGCATTGGCTTTGGCGGAACCGCGTTCGGCCGGGGCGGGGCCGGATTCCTGCGGAAGGAGAGCCATTACGTTTTCCGAGGCTTCGAGGCGCTGCTCGTCCCGGAAAAGCGATATGGACGCGGCCTCGATGACGGCGTCACCCTGCCAAAGGCGCGCGTGACCCGAATAGACCGCGCGGCCCGAATCGCGATTGGCCATGAGTTTTTCCGCGGAGAGATGCGCAGGCTGCGGAGCGAAGTTCGTGGCGGAATTCTTCTGAACGGAATAGTAGCTGGTGCTGACGCCACCGTCGGCTCGGATGTCGCCGAAGCCCTGCTGAAAAGTAATCGCCGGCGCGGAAGTGCGCGACACGCTGTCGGCGACGGTTGCCGAACCCGTGAGCGTCAGTGTATCCGTGGCGCGGACCATGCGCGCGTGGTCGGCTTGTGCTCCGCGTTCGCCTTCGCGAAAACACCGACCGGACTGCGCGCTGCGCTCACCTTCGCGGAAGCACACTTTGCCGCTCTGCTCGAATTCCGTCCATTGACCGGCCGGCGAAAACTTCATGGCCACTTCGCGCGAAGATGTGACCTGCGGAGGGTGACCGGTGATGCGGCGCTCGATCTCCACGCCGTTCCAACCGCGCAACTCGCGCACGACGTTGCGCTGGTCGAAGCGCGCCGCCAGACGGTCTCCGCGGAGGCGCGAGAATTCTTCAGCATCGCGGATTTCCAGTGTGGCCGGCGCGAGCGATTCGGCCAGCTCGATGCGGCGGTCGCCGCGCGTGCGTCCGGGCCCAATGGCGATGCGCAGCGACTCCGTTTCTAGATGGCGCGACCCTCCGCGCTGTTGCGCATCGAGCACGGCGTGGCCGCTGGCCGTCACCAGCTTTGCGAGATTATTGCCCTGCTCCATCTCCACTTCGGCGCGCTGCGCCGCGATGCGGTCTTCGCTGGCGCCACTTTTCAGGCGGCCGCTGACGTTGCCGGTGGCCTGCAAACGCTCAATCCAGCCCGCGCGGTCGAAGAGCGTGACGATTTCCTGCGCGCCGATGGAGAGCTGCCCGTGCGGCTCGGCGGATTCGTACTTCGGATTCCCGACCGCCACCAGGCGCCGCGCGCGTAGTTCATTGTCAAAATCAAGCGAGAGCGCTCCGGCAGTCAGCAGCCGCGCGCCCTGCCCCACGCGCACGGGCGCCAGCAAGCGCATCACGCGCGTATCGCGCTGGTATTCCAACCCCGCGCCGGTGAGTACGACAGGCTGCGGCGGCTTTTTTTCTTTGCCGGATGAAGTCAGGGTGAGTTCGACGTTGCGGTGCATCGTGAACTTGGCGTCGCGCGTGCTGTAGGTGACGCCGACGCCGCGTCCGTAGCCGTATGGAAATTTGAAATTGACGGGATTCTCCGTGTGCAGTTGGCCCGTTTCGCGGTCAAATGTGACGTTGACCGTGCCCACATGAATCACGCGCTCGCCCGGCCGCAGTTTGCGCTCGTCCGCGCTTTCCAGGTCAATCTGCACTTCGCCCGCGCAGGTGATTTTCCCGGTGTCGGGAGCGTAGTCGCAGTCACTCGTGTGGATGTTGTCAAAGCGCGTGCCGGTCCGGCCGAAAATGGTGATCGAGACGTCGTGCAGTTGCGCTTGGCCCGCTTTGAGTTCGGTGGTCCGCGAGGCGCGAACGGTAAAGAGTGTGCGGTTTCCTTCCACCTTGCTGAACGAAAATTCCTCAGTTTGCTGCTTCACCGCGGCGGGAACCACCGGTGGGGCTTTTTTGCGCGCAAGCGCCGCGCGATAGGAGCGGTAAGCAAAACTCCCGGCAACAATCAGCACGAGCGCGACCGCCAGCGTAGCGGCCCAGCGCGCGTAACGTGCGGCTTCCGATCGGAGCATTCTCCTCGCGACTCCCCATCCCGATTCTTCGGGATTAGATGCTCATTGTATGACGAGTGGCCAGTGGTTAGTGGCGCGCGGAGAGAAAAACATTTCGCGCTATTTCGACTCGATGAGGATTTCCTGGCCGGAGGCAAGGTCGCGGGCGGACGGCGTAACGATTGTTTTTGCGCTGATGAAAATTTTCTCGCCGCGGCGGATGGCGTTGCGCACGTCGGTCTCGGAAACAAATTCCACGGTTTTGACGGCAGGGGCTAGGGGCTGGAGACCAGAGGCTAGGGGAGACGGAGCAAGCGAAGAGGCGTCAGGACGCGAGCCCAGGAGCGCAGACACCGCGGCGGTGGCGACGGCTTTGGGGGACGGAAGCGGGTTGGCAGCCGGTGACGGATTGCCGGCAACAGACGCGCCGGGCGCGGATGGCGGCGAAGAAGTCGATGGCGGGCTAAAGCCCGCCCCTACAGCCGCGCCTCGAGGAATGCCGAATTGCCCCATCACGCGTTCGACGATTTTAGAAATGGTTTGGCGATCGGGAGCCGCCATCGCCGCCGCCGCAACGGCAGGTGCGGATTCTGCAGGTGGTGAGTCTGACGCCGGAGGATTGCCCGCGGGCGCAGCAGGCGCGCCAGCGGCCGCCGAGGCAGCGGCGGCAGATTGCACAGGCACAGCATGCTGCGCCCCTACGGGCCCTGAAGATTCCGCGAGCAGGCGGCGGTCGGCCGGGATGGTGCGGTGCTCGATGCCGCGCGATTCCCACGCGATGCGCTTGATGTTCATCAAGTGGTGCGGGCCTATGTTGTCAGAGGTGATGTTGCCGCCGAGTGCGCCGCATCCCAGTGTCATCGCCGGAAAAAGATTTGTCGAATAGCCGATGGAGCCGTGCACGGCGGAGGTGTTCACGCACACGCGAAATGCGGGGACGCCCTGTCCGAATTCTTTTGCCACGGAATCGCTGGCCGTATGCACAGCAGCCGTGTGACCCGCGCCGCCGAAGCGCAGCAGCCTGTTGCACAGCTCGATGCCCGCCGCGGTATTCGCCACGGAATAGAACGCGAGAATGGGCGACAGCTTTTCGGCGGATAGCGGATGGTCGCGTCCGACTTCTGTGAGCCGCGCGATGAGCACGCGCGTCTGCGGCGGCACCTTGATGCCGGCCATTTCCGCGAGCATCGTGGCCGGCTTGCCGACAATCTGCGGATTGGGCGCAGTCGCGCCGGGCTTGTACACCATCGCGCCGACTTTTTCCGCTTCTTCGGGCGATAGAAAGTACGCGCCCTGGCGGCGGCATTCCTCGAGGACGAGTTCGCGGATTTGCTCATCGCACACGATGGATTGCTCCGAAGAACAGATCGTGCCGTAGTCGAAAGTTTTTCCGGCGATGATATCGGCGACGGCCTTGTGGACGTTGGCGGTGCGCTCGATGTAGGCGGGCACGTTGCCCGGGCCGACGCCGTATGACGGTTTGCCAGAACTGTATGCGGCGCGGACAAGCCCCGTGCCGCCCGTGGCGAGAATCACGCCCACTTCGCGGTGACGCATCAGCTCCTGCGTGCCCTGCATCGTGGTGTGCGCCATGCAGCCGATGAGTCCTTCAGGCGCCCCGGCTTTGAGCGCGGCGCGAGATAAGACCGCTGCCGCTTCGCAGATGCAGCGCGCGGCGGACGGATGCGGACTCAGCACGATAGCGTTACGCGCCTTCAGCGAAATCAGTGTCTTGTAAATCGCTGTGGAGGTCGGGTTGGTGCACGGGATCACCGCGGCCACGACTCCCACCGGCGTGGCCACTTCGACGACACCTTTGTCCCGGTCTTCGCGCAGGATGCCGACGGTCTTCATCCCGCGAATCGCTTTGGGCACGTCCACGGACGCCAGGCGGTTCTTGATGATTTTGTCGGGGACGTTGCCGTAACCGGTTTCTTCGACGGCCAGACGCGCAAGCGGCTCACCGGCGGCCGTTGCGGCTTCGGCACACGCCTCGACGATTGCGTCCACTTGCTGTTGGGAAAATGGCGCGAAGATTTTTTGCGCGGCGGCGGCGCGCGCCACAAGCTCGCGGGCTTCCTGAATGGAGACGAGGTCGCGATCGCGGAGAGTCAAAGCGCTAACCCTTGCCTGAGAATGTCAGAGAGATCCCTCGCTTCGCTCGGGATGACAACGAGAATCGTGTTGTCACTTTTTGCGGGGCGGCTGGCCGCCGCCGGGAAGAATCTCGTCCACGTGATCGTGCGGCCGGGGGATGACGTGCACGGCGACCAGTTCGCCCACGCGCCGCGCCGCGGCTGCTCCGGCGTCGGTAGCCGCCTTCACCGCGCCGACATCGCCGCGAACCATCACCGTCACGTAGCCGGAGCCGATGTATTCTTTGCCGATGAGAGTGACGTTGGCCGCCTTGACCATGGCGTCGGAGGCTTCGATGGCCCCTACCAGGCCCTTCGTCTCAATCATTCCCAGCGCTTCATAAGCCATGCGGTCCTCACTTGTGACGTCGCTTCGGCCCTCGCCCGCACCTGTGCGCGCAAAAAGCCGCACGGCGCGCCCGGAAATCAATGCGGAGACTAACACGCGCTCCGCGGTGAATCAAGGCGAGCGCACGCGACTGTGGAAATCGACCTGTGTCGAGGAGATCCTTCGTCGTCCCAGAAATCGGGACTCCTCAGGATGACAAGGGAAGAAGTGGCCTCACAGGCCGGGGAGGACGCCGATGCCGGCGGCGGCCACGCTGTCACGCGTGGTGTTCTTCACCAGGTACATGGCTTCGTCTGCCAGATGCAGCAGTCCGGCTTTGTTGTTCGAATCCGTCGGATAGGAAGCCACGCCGACGCTGGCCGTGATGCGCGCGTCCACGTGCACGTCGCGCAGCCACGTGCTCTCGCGAATGATGCGGTGCAGGCGGCGCGCGACGATGAAGGCGTTTTCCTTGGAGGTCTGCGGCAGCAGCAGCACAAATTCGTCACCGCCGTAGCGGAAAGCGAAATCAATCAGGCGGCAATGACTCTTAATCATGTTCCCGATTTCGCCGAGCAGTTTGGAACCCATCAAGTGGCCGTGTGTGTCGTTGATGTTTTTGAAGTGGTCCAGGTCAATGAAGATCAGCGAGAACTGGTACCCGTAGCGCTGGGAACGGTAGATTTCCGTATCCAGAATGAAATTGAGGTGCCGCGCATTGTAGAGGTTCGTGCAATCGTCGGTGATGGTGAGCTCGTGAATGCGCTGGACGTGGCGGGCGTTCTCGATGGCGATGGCCGCGTAGTCGGCGAGCGCTTCCAGCAGGGCCATGTCGCGCACGCCGAAGCCCTCCGGGCCCACGCAATTGATGAGCTCGATGACGCCGAGGCAATGGTCGCGGAATTTCACGGGCACAGCCACGATGGATTGCGTTTCCACCTTGGTTTTTTCATCCACCTGCCCGAAGAAGCGCGTGTCCTTGCTCACGTCAGGCACGAGGACCGCCTCGCCGGTCTTGGCTACCCAGCCGGCCAGGCCCTGTCCCATCTTGATGCGGATGTCTTTCAGGATTTCGGAACCGGCGCCGATGGCGATTTCGAAATACAGCTCCTGGCGCAATTCGTCCACCAGCAGCAGAGACCATGTGTCCGGGCGCAGGAATTCGTCAATCTTTTCCATGATGGTGCGCAGGACCTGGTCGAGCTCCAGCGTGGACGTAAGGGCTTTGCCCAACTCGTGGAGGACGGTAACCTCGCGAGTTTCGGAGGGAATGGCCGGGTTGCGGCGGCGTTCGACGCCGGTGAAGCTTGGCTCGTTTGGCACAGTTCGCCTGGCGGCTGGGCCGGGCACAGTTACCGGAACCGAACAACGGCCGGTGAATGATAATTATATGCAAGCATCCCGCGCGGGGCAACGCACCAGCGCCGCGGGGTTTCCTGGGCCGCATTGACAGCCCCGCAGGGCCTGCCTATAGTGCCATGGTGAAATCAAAACGGGCATCTAAACGGTTCTTGAGATGACGCACGGGGCCTTTGGCGAGCGCCTGAAACGCGAGCGGGAAATGCGCGGGGTCGGCCTGGAAGAAATCTCCGCGGCCACGCGCATCAGCACGCGCTTCCTGGCGGCGCTGGAAAACGAGCGCTGGCATGAACTGCCCGGCGGCGTGTTCAATCGCGGCTTCATTCGCGCCGTAGCGCGCTACCTGGGACTGGACGAAGAAGCGCTCATCGCCGAATACGCGCTGGTGACGCATGATCCGCCGAAGCTTGCCGTTTGGGCGGATTCTCCGGCGCGCGCGCGAGCGCCCGTGTTGCCGTGGGTAGTGCTCCTGCTCATCGCAGCGCTGGCCGTTGGCGGATGGTTTGCCTGGAAGCACTACGCGCCGCTGTGGCATGCATGGCGCCAAGCTCCTCCGCCCGCGCCCGCCGCCGTGACGCCACCTCAGGCGACTCCCGCGCCCGCCGCAACGAACCAGAACCCGGCTGCCGTGCCGGAGCCGGAAACGCTACAACTCAAAATTGACGCGGTGAAGCCCACGCGCGTGAAAGTGACCGCGGACGGCGTTGTGAAGTTCAACGGCAGGATGCAGGCCAACCAGAGTGAGCGCTTCGAGGCCAAAGAGAAATTCGAAGTTTCGGCGGAGAATTCCAGCAGCGTCTTGCTGGAGTTGAACGGTCAGCTCATGATGTTCGAAGAGCCGCCGGACGCGCCAGGACGCATCACGCTCGACCGTAACAAGCTGAAGAAGCCGGAAGGAGGCAGCCATTAGCGCGGAGCTGCTGGCGGAAATCCGCTCCGGACGGACGACAAAAGAGCGGAAAATCGCCGTATGCACGAGCGGCGCGGGCCTGGCCGTTGAAGACCGAGCAGAAATGCTCTGCATACTTGCCGCCGACGCGGATGAAAATATCGCGCAGCGCGCGGGCAACGCGCTCATCGCCATGCCGGCCGAGTCGTTCGTCGGGGCGCTGGCCCGGCCGGAAGTTTCTCCGAAACTATTCGAATACTGCGCCGAAAATCTGGCCGCAAAACCCGGCGTGGCGGATACGCTGGCCAAGAACCGCGCCTGTCCCCCGGCGCTCGTGGCGCGCGTAGCACGGCATCTGACAACCTCGGCCGTGCAAGCGCTGGTGGACGATTTGGAGCGTCTCGCGGACAATCCCGAGATTGCCGCGGCGCTGGCGGCGAGTCCGTCCGTGACGGCTGACCAGAAAAAATTACTCGAAGAGCTTCATGCGGAAGGCGTGGACGAGCAAGCTCTAGCAGAAGCTGTTGCCGCCGTCGAGCCTGATGCGCGCAAAAAAGAAACCATGATCCAGCGTCTGGGACGCATGCGCGTGGTGGAGCGCATCAAGATGGCGCTGACCGGCAACCGCGAAGAGCGCATGGCGCTCATCCGCGACGCCAACAAGCTCGTGCAGCGCGCCGTGCTGGGCTCGCCAAAGCTCACTGGGCAGGAGGTGGAGAGCTTCGCTTCAATGTCCAGCTTGAACGACGAAATCCTGCGCATGATTGCCGCGAATCGCGCGTTCATTAAAAACTATGCGGTAGTCAAAAACCTGGTCAATAACCCGAAGGTGCCGCTGGACGTTTCGCTGCATCTGCTGCCGCGGCTGAACGACACGGACATGAAATTTCTAACGACAAACAAAAACGTCCCCGAAACGCTGCGCACCATGGCCCACAAAAATATCCGGCAGAAGAAAATGGGAAAGCCCGGCGGCTAACCGGTTGAGCCCTTGCGCGACTCGCTTGCAGAGAGCGCAGCGCTGACACTCTCCGCTTGTTTGTCCAGATGTCTTACCTTCTCGAGATACTGTACACACCGCCGATCCAATTCATGCGGATAAACAAAGCCCAGCCGTTTACCCACTTCGGCAGCCACTTCGCGAAAAAGCGAAATCGTCTTGAACAGGGCTTCCCAGTTGTCTTCCAACCCTGCGCCAGTGTAGGTGCTTTC
>DASYRO010000101.1:0-5315 GCA_036004385.1 Candidatus Acidiferrales bacterium | reverse complement strand
CGGCGGTGCACACGCAAAGACTCGTGGCGTCGGAGGAGTTGATTGTCGTCGGCGCGGGCGGAATGTACGAGGCGCGCTGCCGGCGGTGCTTCGAACCGCAGTTGGCGCATGAAAAAATTGAGGAAGAAAAACGCGGGACAGCGAAATTGAGAGCGGTGTAGCGGCCTTCGATCCCGCAATTCAATGGGCGCAGCATGCTGTGCCCCTACAGGTTGCACAAACTTCTAATTTGCTCGGACAGGGCGCGGTGCCTGGCGCAGCCAATGACGTCGAGTCCCTTCGCCGCGGTTTCTTTCTCCGCTACATTCAACGCATCGCGGATCCATTCAATGCGCTCGTGACTCGCGCGCCAGGCGGCGAGATTGTGCGCGTGGCTGCCCAATACAGCGACGGCTTCGATAGCCGGCGCAACTTCACTCCAATCGTGGCACAACATTAGAATGTCCGAGCCGGCGCGGACGGCTTCCACGGCCGCTTCGCGCACGCCGAAGCGTTCGCGGATCGCGCCCATCCCTAAATCGTCCGCCAGCACTGCGCCGCCGAAGCCCATACGTTCGCGCAGCGTGTGCTCGATCATTTTCCGCGAAAGCGACGCGGGGCGCTTGGGCTCGATTTCCGGCAACAGGATGTGCGCGGTCATGATGAGCTGCACGCCTTCCTGAATGGCGGCGTCGAAGGGCACGAACTCCATTGTCTCGAGGCGCCGCTCCGTGCCACGAAAAACGGGCAGATGCTGGTGCGGGTCGAGCAGTGCGTCACCGTGGCCGGGATAATGTTTCGCGCAGGCCATCACGCCGGCATCGCGCAAGCCGCGGATGAACGCCGCGCCCATAGCACCCACGCGCGCCGGATTCGCGCCGAAGCTGCGATCCTTGGTCACCGGACTATCGGCGTGCGCATGAAGATCAAGCATTGGCGAAAAATCCAAATTGACGCCGACGGAGCGCAACTCCGTGCCAATGGCGTGCGCCACGCGTTGCACGAGCATGGGATCATTGAGCGCGCCGAGCTTTGCGGCCGTGGGCCATGGCGTGAATGGCTCGGGCAGCGCAAATGCGCCGCCGGGTTCGGCGTCCATGCCGATGAGCAGCGGGCGTCCAGCCGCGGCGCGGATTTCTTGTGTCAACGCGCGCAAGCCTTCGATGCTCTCCCAATTGCGCCGGTAAAGTACGACTCCGGCGAGGCCTTTGGCGAGCATCGCGCGCAATTCGTCGGGCAGGGACGTGCCTTCAAAGCCGACGAGAAATCGCTCGTGGGCGGTGCCGAGAGAACGCGCGTTGGGTTGCGCCGGTCGGGTCATCTGTTATGATTCGCGCGGGAATTGTAGCGCACGTCCGGCCGATTGTTTTCGTAGCGCCGCCGTCCCCGCGGCTCTTCGATTCAGGAGCGGGCGAGACGCCCGCGCTACGCGAAGAGCAAGGCGGAAGCAAGCATCCGCACTCCAAGAAAAGAGCGACGTACAAATTGCGCATTGCATCGCGAGCACCGACGCGCATTGACCTGGCCGGCGGCACGCTGGACATCTGGCCGCTCTATCTCTATCACGACGGCGCGGTGACGGTGAACGTAGCGGTGACGCGCTACGCTACGTGCGTGCTGGAGACCACGCCCGGGCGGCGCATCAATCTGATTTCGCGCGACACACGTCGCCGGGAATCGTTCGCTTCACTTGACGCGCTGGTGCGAGCGCGCCGCTACAAGCTGCCGCTGCTGGCGCACCTCGTGCGATTTTTTGCCCCGCGCGGCGGGCTCACGCTGACGACGGATTCGGAAGCGCCCGCCGGCGCGGGCATTGGCGGCTCGAGCGCGATGTGCGTGGCCATCTGCGCCGCGCTCGACCGGCTGACCGGCGCGCACAAAAAACTCGAAGACTGGATCCACATCAGCCGCGACGCGGAAGCCATCGTCATCAATGTGCCTACGGGCACGCAGGACCACTATCCGCCGGCATTTGGCGGCGCGAGCGCCATTCACCTGGAAGCGGGTGGCGAGCGGCGCGAGGCGTTGCGCGTCAATCTGGATGAACTGGAACGGCGGCTCGTGCTGTGCTACACCGGCAAGCCGCGGCAATCCGGCATCAACAACTGGGAAGTGATGAAAGCGCACCTCGACGGCAACCGGCGCGTGTGGCGCAACCTGGAAGAAATCACCCGCGTGGCCCGGGCCATGAAGCCGGCCATCGAACGCGGGCAGTGGGACGATGCCGGGCGCTTGCTGCGTGAGGAATGGTCCTTCCGCCGGCGCAATATTCCTACAATTTCCACGCCGGTGATTGACCGCATTATCGCCGGCGCGCGGCGCGCGGGTGCGCTCGGCGGAAAAGTTTGCGGCGCAGGCGGCGGCGGTTGCGTCACGTTGCTCATCGAACCCGGCGCGCGCGCCCATGTCGAAACGGCCATTGTTGCAGCCGGCGGGCAGGTGTTGCCGGTGCGCATTGATCGCCGCGGCGTGTGCGTGAAAGTTTCCAATTCCAAATGAATGAACCGATGGAACCCGCGTCGCCCAAGCGGCCGGAGCCGCTGGGCCAGCGCATATTTCTTGGCGCGGACGGATTGCTGCGGCCCATTTGGCGCGTGGTGTTGTTTGTTTTTCTTGGCGGGCTGGGCCTGACCGCCACGTCACGAGGATTCAGCGCGCTGCTGCCGTACGTCCCTGTGTTGCGTTCGGAGACGCTGCGCGCCGGCAGCATTATCCAGTATCTGCTCATCAACGCTGCCCTGTTGTTGATGACGGCGCTGTTCATCCGCGTCCTGGACCGGCGCAGCGTGCGCACACTGGGACTGTGGTTTTACGCGGGGTGGGGGCGAGAAGCGGCCATGGGAATTTGCTGTGGCGGCGCGCTCATCGCCGCGACGGTCGGCGGAATCGTGGTCAGCGGCGGAGCGTACTATCCGGGGCTGGCGGAGAATTCCGTGTTCTGGCTCTTGCAAGCGGTGCCTGCGGGAGTGTTCGTTCTTCTCGCGGCGGCGGCTGAGGAAATCGCTTTCCGCGGTTATGCGTTTCAGCGGCTGGTGGATTCGATTGGCGCGCTCGGCGCAGTGCTTGTCCTTTCCGCGCTATTCGGCGTGGTGCACCTGAGAAATCCCGGCCATCCCACGGCGATTTCCACCGCGAACACGGCGCTGGCGGGCGTGCTGCTGGCCGTCGCGTATCTCAAGACGCGTGGGCTATGGCTGCCCATCGGCTTGCACGCGGCGTGGAATTTCTTCCAGGGTCCGGTCTTCGGACTGCCGGTCAGCGGTTTTACGGCTCCCTTTAAGCCCTACCTGCTCTCCACGCAGGTGGCCGGGCCGGAGTGGCTGACTGGTTCCGCTTATGGCCCCGAAGGGAGTATCATACTGACCGTGACGTGCGTTGCGGCTATTGTCTGGCTGGCGCGCACGAAGAGCGTTTTTCCTTCTTTGGCGATGAGGGAAGTTTTAGAATAAGGGCGGTATGAACTGGGCGGCCTACGTTGCGTGTGTCCTCCTTCTGGCGATGCCGGATACGCCGCGAATTGCACGCCTGGTGCCGCCGAAGAATCCTCCCGCGCAACTGCCTGCGGGTGAAACGCTGCCGGTGCTCCCGGACCTTCAGCAGACCGCAGCGACGAAACCCGATAGCCCGCCGGGAACGAAGGCCGGCGAAAAAGAAAAAAAGGAAAAGACTGCGGAGCTTCAACCCTATTCGCGGCTGGAAATCATCCGCTACGTCTCCGGTGAATTCGCGCGGGCGCGCAAGCCGCTCCCCGGCGGCAAGTACGGTTTCCGCTTCGCGCCCGGCCAGCCCCTGGACGAAGCGGAGCTGCGTCGCGCGCTCAATCGCAGCGGGTCGATCGCCAACCCGGGCGACACGGTGCAGGTCACGCAGGTCACATTCAAGGGCAAGGAAATCGTGGTGGACATCAATGGCGGCGGACGCGGCCGCACACGACTCCGCGACCGCATACAGATTTCTGTCGGCCCCGGGACCAGCCGCGCGGACTCCAATCCCGGCCGCAGCTCGAGAACGGCGGGCTATCAATCCAGTGGCTCGACCCTGGTCCTCGATTTCGGCAAGCCCCTGCCGGACCTGACGTCGGACGACGTGAAGAATTACCTTTCGCCGTTTCTCGATTTTTCAAGGCAGCGTTCGGCGTCGGTGAACTGGGTGGAAACTCTGCCGCCGGAATTTCAGCAGGCCATTAAGGAGCGCAAAGCCCTCGTGGGCATGGACCGCGACATGGTCGTCGCCGCGATGGGGCGGCCGGAGCGCAAAATCCGCGAACGCGACCCCGACGGGCTGGAGCTGGAAGACTGGATCTACGGCGACCCGCCGTCCAAGACGATTTTTGTTACCTTCGCCGGCGAAAAAGTCATCCGCGTAAAAGAATTCCCGCGCTAACAATGTCTGTCATCCTGAGCGAAGCGAAGGATCTCTTTCCCGAAGGCTCTCTCTTCGATTGACTTTTCGTGGCCTGCGCCCTAGCATCCTTTTTCCGCTCACGCCTCGTGCCCCGTCGAGCGGAGTCGCAAGTCTTTTACAATTGCACCTCAAAATCGTCTCCCTTCGTCCGCCGCGGCGGACTCAGGGCAAGCCGGAGGAATCATGCCGATAAAAGTGGGAATCAACGGGTTTGGGCGCATCGGGCGCAACATTCTGCGCGCGGCTATCGGAAACAAGGACATTGATTTCGTCGCGGTGAACGACATCACCGACGCGAAGACGCTGGCGCACCTGCTGAAGTACGACTCCATCCTGGGCAACATCCACAACAAGGTGACGCACACGGAAGACACCATCTCCGTGGACGGCGATACGTTCAAGGTTTTCAAGGTGAAAGACCCCGCGGAGATTGACTGGGCGTCAGTGGGCGCGGAAATCGTGGTGGAGTCCACCGGACTTTTCACGAAAGGCTCCGACGCGAAGAAGCACATGCGCGGCCCGGTGAAAAAAGTGATCATCTCCGCGCCGGCCACGGACCCGGACCACACGCTGGTGCTCGGCGTGAACGACAAAACGTACGATCCGGCGAAGCATCACGTCGTGTCGAATGCGTCGTGCACAACCAACTGCCTCGCGCCGGTGGCCAAGGTGCTGCACGAAACGTTCGGCATCGTCCACGGCACGATGACCACGATTCACTCTTACACCAATGACCAGCGGCTGCTCGACTTGCCGCACAAAGATTTGCGCCGCGCGCGCGCCGCGGCGCTTTCCATGATTCCCAGCTCGACCGGCGCGGCGAAGGCGCTGCACCTCGTGCTGCCGGAGCTGAAGGGCAAGCTCGACGGATACGCGATGCGCGTGCCCACGCCCAACGTCAGCGTGGTGGATTTGACCGTCACGGTGGGGCG
>DASYRO010000100.1:0-3439 GCA_036004385.1 Candidatus Acidiferrales bacterium | reverse complement strand
GTGCCGACAAGCACAACATCGGCGGCCACCCCGGCCTCGAGCGTAACGCTTTCGACAGAGGACATGAAAAAACTCACCGGGCTGTATCGCAGCCCGGCGGCCACGATACGCCGCGTGACATTGCAGGACGGCAAGCTCGGGGTAGACTCGATCGTCGGCCCGCGCCGTGAACTTGCGCCGCTGGCTGCCGACCGCTTCCGCATTCTGGGTCTGGATCCACCGGCGCACGCGACCTTCAGCGCGGCGCAGGGCAAAATGCAAATGAGCCTTGAACGTCCTGGGCAGCCCGCGGAAAACTTCGTCGCTGTGGAAACGGCTTCGCCCACCGCCGCGCAGATCGCCGAATTTGCCGGCACGTACTACAGCGAAGAACTGGACGCCACCTACCGCTTCGCTGTCGAAAACGAAAAGCTGACCGTGCGGCAAAAAGGCCAGCAGCCCCGTGCGCTCACTCCGACCACGCGCGATGGCTTCATCGGCCCCGGCGGCGGCACGTTTGAATTTCAGCGCGACGCGCAAGGCCGCGTGAGCGGCTTCCTCGTGCAGGCCGGTCGCATCCGCGGCGTAGCCTTCGCGCGTCGGTGACGTCCCTGAATCCGCAATCCGAATCCCAAATCCTGATGTAAAATCCGCGCCACACAATGACGCTCTGTGCGCAATGTTCGGCAGACGTTCCTCTTGGCGCGCGGTTTTGTCCGGCGTGCGGCGCGGCAGTGAGTTCCATTTCGCAGATGCCCACCGCGGCGGGCCGCGAGCCGCGTCCGCGCACGCCCATCAGCGCAGCGCGTCCGCCGTCGAGCGGCTCGTACGACGCCGCCTTCGCCCCCGGCCAGGTTCTTTCCGAGCGCTACCGTATCGTGGGCCTGCTCGGCCGCGGCGGCATGGGCGAAGTCTATCGCGCCGACGATTTGAAGCTGGGCCAGCCCGTTGCGCTGAAATTCCTCCCGAAAAGTTTTGCGAGCGATGCCGCGCTGCTCGAGCGCTTCCATGCCGAGGTGCGCATCGCCCGCACCGTCTCGCATCCGCACGTTTGCCGCGTGTACGACATCGGCGAACTCGAGGGCCTGCATTTTCTCTCCATGGAATACGTGGACGGCGAAGACCTGGCCACGCTGCTGCGCCGCATCGGCCGCTTGCCGCCGCTGAAAGCCGTGGAAATCGCGCGGCAGTTGTGCGCCGGTGTGGCCGCGGCGCACGAGCGCGGCGTGCTGCACCGCGACTTGAAGCCCGCCAACGTCATGCTCGATGGCCACGGCCGCGCGCGTATCACCGATTTCGGCCTGGCCGTGCGCAGCGAAGAAGCCGGCGGAGAAATCGCCGGCACGCCCGCCTACATGTCTCCCGAACAGCTCAGGGGAGAGGCGGCCACGGCGCAGAGCGATATCTACTCGCTCGGCCTCGTGCTTTACGAAATCTTCACCGGCAAGAAAGCATTCGAAGCGGCCAACTTCGCCGAATGGCGCCGCAAGCACAGCGAAGAGCCGCCCACGCACCCCAGCGTCCACACCGCCGACATGGACCCCGCCGCCGAGCGCGTGATTCTGCGCTGCCTGGAAAAAGACCCGGCCAAGCGCCCGGCCTCGGCGACGCAAGTGGCCATGGCTCTGCCCGGTGGCGACCCGCTGGCTGCCGCGATTGCCGCCGGCGAAACGCCCTCGCCGGAAATGGTCGCCGCGGCGGGCGGTGAAGGCGCGCTTTCGTTGCGCGCCGCTTGGAGCTTGCTGGGAGGAGTCGCGCTACTGATTGCCGCTTGTGTGCTGTTTTTTCCGTACTCCACCGACCTCGGTATCGCGCCGATGGAAAAAAGTCCCGCGGGCCTGCGCGAACGCGCGCGCGAGCTGGTCGTGAAATTCGGCTATGACAAAAATCCCGCCGATTCTGCGGACTGGCTGCGCCGCGACTACGAGCCCATGCGCTACCTCGCGGAACGCCAGCCGTCGCAGCAGTGGCGCCGCTCGTTGCGCGACATCGGCGCGCCCATTCTTTTTTGGTATCGCCAGAGCCCGCGCCCCATGGTGGCTCGCGGGATGCAAGGCACGCTCAACGACGGGGATCCCCCGCACGAAGTTTCCGGGATGGTCACGCTGGCCACGGACGCGCAGGGCCGCCTGCGTTTTTTTCGCGCCGTGCCGCCGCAGGTGGAAACCGAAAAGGCCCCGCCGGCGGAGTACGACTGGTCGCGCGTCTTCACGGAAGCGGGGCTGGACGCGGCGCGCTTCCAGCGCGTTGAAGCGCAATGGCTGCCGGCGTCGCCCTTCGACGCGCGCGCGGAGTGGACCGGAAGCATTCCCGAGTTGCCAGACATCGCGTTGCGCGTGAGCGCCGCAGCGTTTCGCGGCAAGCTCGTCCACTTTGAGGTTCTCGGCCCGTGGTCGCGCCCTGAGCGGATGGAAGCGCGGCGGATCAGCACGGGCATCCTCATCGCGCAAAACACGCTCATCGTCATGCTCGCGGCGCTGTTCATTACCGCGGTTATTTTTGCGCGGCGCAACCTGCGCCAGGGCCGCGGCGACCGCGTCGGCGCATTTCGTATTGCCATGTTTGTTTTTGTGATTTCCCTTCTCAGCGCCGGCCTGGTCCGGCACATGGCCGGCTCTCTGAGCGATCTCTTTTACACCAACGGGGCCGCCTGGGCGGTCAGTATTGTGAATGCCATCGTCTTCTGGCTTGCGTACATCGCGTTGGAGCCTTATTTCCGGCGGCGCATGCCGGAATTGCTGATCGGCTGGGCGCGCCTGCTGGAGGGCCGCTTCCGCGATCCTTACGTGGGCCGCGATGTGCTGATTGGCGCGGCGTTTGGCGCGGCCGCCGCGCTGGTGGCTCACCTCGTGAACGGCTTGCCTACTTGGTTTGCGTTTCCCGGCCAGACCACGATTCCTCTCGCCGTGCTCGGCCCGAGCGGCACGAATCCGTTGGTTTACCTTTCTTTGGGGTTCCTGCGAGCGGTGGCTCAGGGTGTCGCCATGCTCGTGTGGTACTTCTTGTTTCGGCTATTATTGCGCAACAAATTGCTGGCCGCGGGCGCTTTTGCCGTGCTCATGTTTCTGCTGGGTCTCGGCGGAGAAAACGTTTGGGTGGAAATCCCGGGAGCAATTCTGACCGCCGCGCTGCTGGTGATTCTGACCGTGCGCTTCGGACTGTTGCCCGCGGTGACGTTCTGGTTTTTCCGCAATCTTCTGGTGGACGTTGCGCCTTCGCTCGACTTCTCCAACTTTTACGCGACGTTCGCACTTCCCGGCTTGCTGTTGATGGCCGCGCTGGTCCTCTACGCCTTCCGCATTTCCCTCGGCGGCCAGCCTCTCTTCGGCGCCGCCTCCCTCGAAGACTGAAATCCCTGCCCCACGGCCTGTGTTATCATGAAGAGTTATTTTGGGCGATTTTTATCCAATAGGGCGCGGGGCTCGCTATAGCGGGCCGCTCTGCCCTGATACCTGACGCC
>DASYRO010000099.1:0-3131 GCA_036004385.1 Candidatus Acidiferrales bacterium | reverse complement strand
TGGCTTTGCGTGATGGGAGCGGCCTGCGTGCGTTCGCCGAGCGGCGGCGTGTCCGGCCCGAGCACGGCCAGCCAGATATTTTCCGCGCTGGCGACTTTACGTCCATGGTCGCGCCATTTTTTCAAGCCGCTGCCGCGCCCGTGGTCGGCGGTGATGATGAATGTCGTCTGATCGCGATATTCCGGCATGGCTTGCAGCGTGTTCCACAGATCGGCGACGAACGCGTCGAACTGGTGCGCGGAGCGCAGGACGAGGTCGTAGCGCCCGCTGTGCGCCCATTCGTCCGTTTCACCGTAGCCGACGAAGAGCACGCGCGGCCGTTCGGCTTGCAGATATTCTTTCGCCGCGGCGTGCAGCAGCGAATCGTAGGAATTGTCGCCCCACAGGCGCGTGGTGGTGCGGTACAACTCGTCGAGCAACGCCTGACGCGGCGTGGACGCGCGCACGGCGTGCGGCTCCCATCCGGAAAAAACATAAATGCCGCTGCGCTCGCGGTTGAAGATGGCGTCGAACACACCCCAGGTGGCGAATGCGGCGACGCGTCCGCGAAATTCCGGCAGCGTTGACAACCACTCGAATACAGTTACGTTGGGATTGGGATGCGGGTCGTTGCTATCCACGCGCGGGTCGGCGCGACCGGCGAGCATTTCGTTGTAGCCGGGATAGGAAAACTTCAGCCCGTTGGTGACGCGCGCGACGCTGCCCTTCGTTTGATTGCCGAAGAGTTGCCCCTGCTGCGCGACGACGCTCCAGAAAAACGGCAGCAGCGCCGCGCGGCCCTCCGCGGGCGTGTCGCGCCAGAAATCCTTGCGCAACGCAGCGGCGTCCGCGACGCCGCCGTGCTTTTTGTCCATTAACGCGTGCTCCGGCCCCAGAAAAACTTCCTGCCAGCGCAGTCCGTCGCAGACGATGAGCACGACGTTGCGCGTGCGCAACTCGGCCTGCGCCGCGGCGCTCCCCGCCAAAATCAACCATCCAGCCAGCAAAGCCGGAACAGTTCGCAGTCTCACTTGCATGATGGCCACAGGCCGTCGCTAGTTCTTCGCAGAACGTTCTCCCGCAAATTTCCAGTTCGGCGTGAAGTCGCGCAGCGGCGGCTGCTTCATCAGGTTCGCACGGACCATTTCCACGGGGATGCGTCCGCCTTTCAAGATGGCGTCGTGGAATTCGCGGTTGGTCATTTTGCCGGAGTCCACCAGCTCCTTGTGCAGCGCGCGGAATTGCAGCGCGCCCATCATGTAAGCAATCTGGTAGAGCGGCGAATAGCTGCCGTTAAACGAGCGGCGCACTTCGGCCGTGGCATTGGCGCGCTCGTGCCCGACACGCTCCACCAGAAAATCAATGCACTGCTGCGGCGTCATCGTGCCGAGGTGGAAGCCCAGCGAAAAAATAATCCGCGCGCAGCGGTGCATGCGCCAGAACAGCATGCCGACTTTGTTTTCCGGCGTGGCGGGAAAGCCCATGTCCCACAGCAACATTTCCCAGTAGAGCGACCATCCCTCCGTCCAGAACGCCGTGCCGAACGCGCGCCGCTGCGTGTTGTAACGGTCGGTCATGAAGCCTTGCAGGTGATGCCCCGGAATCAGCTCGTGGAAAACTGTGGCGCGCGCGAAATGAATATTATTCCCGCGCATGGACATCAGCTTGTCTTCCTGCGACATCGTGTCCGTCGGATAGGACACGAGAATCACTTCGCCGCCGAGGAAGAACGGGCTTTCCTTTTGCCGCTCCGGCGACATCATCTCGATGCGCCAGATGTCCCGCGCGAGCGGCGGCACCGTGACCAGGTCGTGCTTTTCCACGTACTCGATGGCTTCCAGCGCGAGATCGCGAATCAAGTCCGGCTGCTTGCCCGGGTCCACGTGTAGCGATTTCACTTTTTCGACCGCGGCCTTCCAGTCGTCGCCGAAGCCCATGGCTTGCGATGCTTTTTTCATTTCCGCTTCGCACCATGTGAATTCGCGCTCGGCAATGGCAATCAGCTCTTCCGGCGTGTAGGCGATCATTTCCGCGCGCAAATCCTGCAGCAGCCCTTCGCGGCCGATGGGGTCGCCGACAATGGGCTCGTCATCCCCTTCTTTCCAACCGACCACTTTTTCGCGCAGCACTTTTACGTAGGCCTTCAGCGATTCGTCGGTCTTTTTGTATGGCGCGCTCGTCCACCACGTGAACACCGGGTCGTAGCCGGAGTAATACTTAAACCACTGCTCCAGCGTCTGGCGAAAACTGTTGAGCATCTGCGCCGCGCGATAGGCGGTGACTTTGCTCGTCTTGATCGCGGTGACTTCCGCTGCGGGTTTCGTATCCGCTTTTGCTGCGGCCTGCGCTTCCGGCTTTGGCGCGGATTTTGCTTCTGCCGGCGCAGAGGATTTCTTTGCTGATTGCGCCTCAGCCTTCGCCGGGGCCTTCGCTTCGTCTTTTGTTTCGGCCTTCACATCGGCTTTTTTTTCTTCGGGCTTCAAGCCTGCCTCGACAGACTTTCGTGTCTTCTCGATGGCCTCGTTCAGTTTGGCGAGCGTGGCCGCGGCAGCCGACGAGTCAATGGTTTCCATGCGGCGGCGGGCTTCCTGCAATCCGATGATGGTGCCGGCGAAGGGAATCAGCGCCTGCGTCTCGTTCCAGTTTTTTTCTTCGCGGTCGAGCAGCACCTGCTCGTGGCGCAAGCGATTGGTCAGCAGCACGTAATCCATGCGCGCATCGGCAGAGAGCTTTTCGAACTCCATCGTTTGCAGGCGCGCTTGCCACGCGGCGTTGAACTCGCGCAGCCGCGCGCGGCGTGTCGGCGAGAATTCCACACCGAAACGGCGCAGCAGGGCCGCGCGATCGGTCGAGTAGCGCTCGACTACCTCGCGCAGCTCATTCGACATGGGAACCATCAGCGGCGGCAGGTCGGGCACGTAGGACGCGGTTGCGCTCGGCTCGGCGGCACGCGATTTGGGCTCGTCGCCCGCCAGCGCCGCGGAGTTTATCAGCGGCGAACACACCAGCGCTGCAATCAGCATCGCCGCCGCGAAAGACTTTGTTGCACTGTACTTCATGGCTGCCTCCAACCGGGCCCACGGGCGGGCCCAACAGAATCCGATGCGCTGCATATTACTGGATTTCGCGCTCGCGTCCATAGCAGTTCGTCC
>DASYRO010000098.1:0-3046 GCA_036004385.1 Candidatus Acidiferrales bacterium | reverse complement strand
AGGTGACAGGTTACAGGTAGCAGGGAACAGGGAGCAGGTAGCAGGCGAAGAAACTTCTAACGCAGAGACGCCGAGGGCACAAAGGCACGCAGAGATGAAGGCAGGTGACAGGTTCCAGGTAAAATCGAGTACGAACGCGTATCAACGCAGATAAACTCACGGATGAACGCAGATTAGGGCAGGGAAACGAACGCGGTGCGCGCGGCCTGAGTTATGTCGGAGCTGAAGCTCCGACCCACAAGGCGGGGCGCGGCGAGCAGCGCCCGTTACAATAATGATACAACGATGAAACGTCTGGTCATTTCGGTGGGAGCACAGATCGCGCTCTCGGCAGCGTTGGCGCTCACTACGTTCGCGCAGGAGCCGCCGCATCAACATCCGGGCACGCCGCCAGCGCAGAAAGAAAAATCCCAGCCGGCGCCCGCGCAGCATCAGCACTCCGGCGCGCAGCAACCCATGGAAGGAATGCAGCACCGCGGGATGCACCAGCCAGATACGCTGATTGAGGCCATCACGCAGCACTCCGGAGCGGGCACCAGCGTCGAGCCGATTTCCACTCCCGCGCACATGCTGATGGCCACACGCGGCAAATGGACGCTGATGTTTCACGGCGTGGCATTTCTGAACGCGCTGCAACAAAGCGGTCCGCGCGGCTACGACAAAGTTTTTTCCACGAACTGGCTGATGCCCATGGCGCAGCGCCGGCTGGGCCGCGGCACGTTTACCGCGCGCGCCATGTTGAGCTTCGAACCGGCGACGATCACGCGGCGCAGTTATCCGGAAATTTTTCAGGTCGGCGAAACGGCCTATGGCCGCGCGCTCGTGGACGCGCAGCATCCGCACGATTTTTTCATGGAGCTGGCCTTCCTCTATGACTTGAACATCGCCGAAAACGCGCTCCTCTCATTTTACTTTGCGCCGGTGGGCGATCCGGCGATCGGGCCGACGGCGTTTCCGCATCGCAGCTCGGCCAGCGAAAATCCGCTCGCGCCGCTCGGACATCATTTGCAGGATTCCACGCACATCGCCAGCGACGTTATCACTGCCGGGTTGACGTACAAGCGGGTGCGGCTGGAAGCGTCTGGATTTCACGGACGGGAGCCCGATGAACTGCGCTGGAACATTGACGCGGGGAAATTGGATTCATGGTCCACGCGGCTGACAATCGCTCCGGCAAAAAATTGGATCGCGCAATATTCCCTCACGCGCCTGGCGAGTCCTGAGGAACTCAATCCCGATGAAGACGTGCTACGCATGACCGCGTCGGTGAGCTACAACCGTCCGCTGACCGGCGGCAACTGGTCCACCCTGCTGCTGTGGGGACGCAACCGCACGTCGCCGGGAGGAGAAATTTTCAATAGCTATCTGCTGGAAAGCACGCTGCGCTTTCGCGAAAAGAATTCTGTCTGGGGCCGCGTGGAAAGCGCGGACCGCACGAATCAGTTGCTGCTGGGAAAAAATCCCGCGCCGCCGGGATTTGCGGAACATTTTCTCGCGCGCGTGCAGGCGGTCACGCTGGGTTACGACCGCGAGTTCGAACTGGTGCCGCGTCTGAGCACGGCGCTCGGCGGACAAGTGACGTTCGATGCCGTGCCGTCTCCGCTGCGCGCAATTTACGGCGCGCATCCCGTGGGAGTGATCTTATTTTTGCGCCTGCGCCCGGCCGGGCATTGAAAAGCGAGCGACAGGTGGCGCGCTCCGACAGCGCGCGTCGGCAGCGAACGGCTATCGCGGAACGGGTTTATCGAGCGAGTCCCAGTTATATGCGGCCGCGACGCGAGGTTCAATTTCGCCGCCGAACCGGCCGCCGCTATCGCTGTTGGTCATGATCACGAAACCATAACCCTTCAGGCGGTGCCCCACCAGATTGCACTGAAAACCCCAGTTGCTGCCGCCATGCCCGAAATACCAGCCTTCGCCGCGTCGCTCGATGCTGAATCCGACTGCGAACGGGCCCGTGCCCACGGGCGACGTCATTTCCTGCGCCGCGGCCCGCGATAATATTTTGGATTCGCCGCGCAGCGCCTTCTGCACTTCGATGACGAGTTTCGCGAGGTCTGCGGGAGTCGTCCACAATCCGGCGGGCGCCTGTTCGGGATAGACGTGCCACTTGGCGTCCATTTCCTGGCCGCGGCCATTGTGCGCGCGAGCCGCGTTGGCGTCGAGCGCGGCGGGCAACGGCTGCTCGAACGTGCTGTTCTTCATGCCAATGGGATCCAGCACCAGCTCGCGCATGATTTCGTGGAAAGGCTTGCCGAGCACTTCCGTCAAGATGAGCTGCACGATCACCGTGCCGCCGCCGGAATACTTGATGGCCGTGAACGGCGGCCGCTCCCAGAAAACTTTGCCGACGTTGGAAGGCTTTTCGCCATTCAGGATTTGCACCAGCGTGGGCCGCTCGGCGGACGGATGATATCCGGGGAAGCCGAAGCCGTCGCCGGTGCCGGAGGTGTGGCTGAGCAGCGCGCGCAGCGTGACCGGCCGGCCGCGCGTGAATTCATTTTCCGGAACCTTCCACGACTTCAAATAGTGATTCACGTCTTCATCCAGATTCAATTTGCCCATTTGCACGGCGCGCATCACCGCCAGCGCCGTCACCGGCTTGCTGATGGACGCGGCTTGAAACATCGTCTCCGGCGTCACCGGCGCCTTGGTGACGACGTCGGCGACGCCGTACGTCTTCGCCCAGTGAATCTTGAAATCCTTGATGACGGCGATGCTCACGCCGGGCACATTGAAGCGCTCCATCAACTGCTGAAGCGTGAATGGATCCCAGCCCTGGCGATTCGGCGACTGCGCGGCCTCGATGCGCGCGATCAGTGCGGCGGAGTCGTCTTGCGCAAGCGGCGCGGAAGAAATAAGCAGGCACGCCGCGGACAGCACTGCGAATCGGGCAAGATAGCGTTTCATCTTTCGCTCCGGTAAAGAATTCGCGCGCATTTTATGCATTGCTGCGCCGCGCGGCAAGCGACAATCGCACGTCTTCGCCATCCAACCTGAATAAAAAACCAGCGAGGCCCGACTGGGCGCCGGGCCTCACTGGCGA
>DASYRO010000097.1:0-4120 GCA_036004385.1 Candidatus Acidiferrales bacterium | reverse complement strand
CCGCAAGTCACCAGCACGCGGTTCAGTTGGCGAACGTCTTCTAGAGAATTCGACGCGTCGAGCGGAAATTCGCATAGCGCCGAGCCGCCGCCTGATAAAAGGACAAACACCAGCGTTCGCTCGTCACAGCCCGTCAGCAGTTCGAGCGCAGCGCGGCCTGCTTCCAGACTGGCCGCGTTCGGCACTGGATGTCCGGCGAGAAACGCGCGGAAGCCCGGCAACTCTCGCGGCGGCGCGGTGGGAACGGCCAGGATGCCGCTCGCGGAAAACTCCGGCGCGAGCAGATCGCACAAGCCGCTGGCCATCGCAAAGCCCGCTTTGCCGATGGCAATGGCGACAATGCTCTTGTACGCCGCGAGATCGATTTCCTGCTCCGCAACAGTAATGCGCGTCCCCGCGCGCGCGAGCTTCCGGCACAGTGTGGCAGGAATATCGATCCCCGCCAGCGTCTCCGCAAAAATCTTCCGCGCTACCTGTTTCAGATCGTTCATAGGACCGAATCCGCAGATTACGCAGATTGCGCAGAATTCTCAAACCCTATTATTTCAGGAAACCAATTGGCTGCGGACGGCCAAAGCGCTGATCGGTGCGTCATCCCGAGCGTAGCGAGGGATCTGCTTTCGATTCGATGCATCCTGGCAGAGCAGATTTAAACCGGCAGGGAGCCGCCGATCACGCGTCCGTGAAATCTGTGTAATCTGCGTAATCTGCGGATTAAAGAATTTCGGGGTTTAAGGCATTCGGCGGTTTTTTCCCGGTGAAGCGCGCCACACAATTTTCCACAGCCATCAGGGCCATTTTCGTGCGCGTGGCCACGGACGCGCTGGAGATATGCGGCGCAAGCACCACGTCTTTGCGTCCGACCAATCCCGCGTGCACTTTTGGCTCGTTCTCGTACACATCCAGCGCCGCGCCGGCGATTTCGCGCGTTTCCAGCGCCGCCACCAGCGCCGCTTCGTCCACCACCGGCCCGCGGGACGTGTTGATGAGAAACGCGGTCTTCTTCATTTTCACGAACTGCGCCGCGGACAGCAGATGACGCGTCTCCGGCAGCAGCGGCACGTGCACGGACACGAAATCCGCCTCGGCGAGCAGTTGATCGCGCTCCACGAATTCCGCGTGGAATTGCTGAGCTACTTCCGGGGCCACAGGGATCGCGTCGTGATAAAGGATACGCATGCCGAATCCGGCCGCGCGCCGCGCCACCGCCCGCCCGATGCGCCCGAAGCCGATCAGGCCAAGGGTCTTGCCCCACACGTCCGCGCCGCAAAGCTGGTCGAGGTTCCAGCCGGCCCACGCGCCGGAGCGCGTCAGCTCGTTGCCTTCAATCAGCCGCCGCGCAACGGCCATCAGCAGCGTCCACGCAAAATCCGCCGTGGTTTCGTCGAGCACGCCCGGCGTATTCGTGGCCACGATGTTTCTTCGCGTGCATGCGGCCACGTCAATATTGTCGAAGCCCACGGCGACATTGGAAACAATGCGCAGCTTCGGCGCAGCGTTCAGTAGGTCCTCATTGATTTTTTCCGTCAGCAGGCAGATGAGCGCTTCTTTGTCCGTTACGCGCGCCAGTACCTCCGTGCGCGGCGGCCGCTCCGGCTCTTCCCAATAGTCCACTTCAAAATGCTCGTCCAGCAGCTTCCGCGGCGCTTCGAACAGTTTGTGTGTGCTCAGCAGCTTCGGCTTGGCCATTGTTGGCCTCTTCGTGAATGCGCGAATTTATCACAGCCGCCGTCTTTCCTCTACTGCCTCCACCTTCTACTTCCTCTACTCTCCCGTACCTCCTTGCTTCCCTGCTTTCCCCAGACTATATTGACCTTGGCCGCAGTCACGCCTCGCATGGACCCGAAAATTATCCGCGAGCTTCAGGAAATCCTCAGCAAGCCGAGTGTGCTTTCCGCGCCCGAAGACCTGATGATGTACGAATACGACGGCTCCATCGAGGTCGCGCGGCCCGATGTCGTTGTCTTCCCGCGCTCGACGCAGGACGTTGTGCGCATCGTGCAGCTTGCCAACCGCCACCAGGTGCCTATCACCGGCCGCGGCGCGGGCACCGGACTTTCCGGAGGCGCGCTGGCCCGACAGGGCGGCATCGTCGTCGTTTTTTCGCGCATGAACAAAATTCTCGAAATTGACATCGAAAATCAGCGCGCCGTGGTGCAGCCTGGCGTCGTCAATCTGGATATCACGCGCGCCGTCGAGCGCCAGGGTTTTTATTTTGCGCCCGATCCCTCGAGCCAAAAATCCTGCACTATCGGCGGCAACGTCGCGGAAAACGCCGGCGGCCCGCACACGCTGCTCTACGGCGTCACCACAAATCACGTCCTGGGCCTCGAAGTCGTGCTTCCCAGCGGCGACGTGCTGCGCGTTGGCGGCAAGACTCTCGATGCGCCCGGCTACGACCTCACCGGCCTGCTGGTCGGCTCCGAAGGGACGCTGGCCATCGTTACCGAAGTCAGTGTGAAGCTGACGCGCCTGCCCGAAGCGACGAAAACTTTGCTGGCAATTTACGAAACCGTGGACGACGCCACGGAAACTGTCGCGGAAATTACGGCGCGCGCCATCACGCCCGCGGCGTGCGAATTCATGGACGGCTGGACGCTGCGCGTGGTCGAAGCCTGGGTGCACGCGGGGTTTCCATTGGATAGCGCGGCGGTGCTGCTCATCGAAGTGGACGGCCTGCGCGAAGCGATCGAAGCGCAAGCCGCGGAAATCGTCGAAGTCTGCAAGCTGCACCGCGCGCGCGAAGTCCGCGTGGCCAAAGACGCCAAGGAGCGCGAACTGCTCTGGAAGGGCCGCAAGAACGCGTTCGGCGCCGTCGGCCGCGTCTCGCCCAGCTACTACGTGCAGGACGGTGTCATCCCGCGCACGATGCTGCCCATGACGCTTCGCCAGATTGACGTCATCGGAAAAAAATTCGGATTTGAGATTGGCAATATTTTTCATGCGGGCGATGGCAATCTCCACCCCATCATCCTGTTCGACCTGCGCGATCGCGGGCAGTACGACCGCGCTGTCGCCGCCGCCGCGGAAATCATGGCGCACTGCATCGCCGTGGGCGGCTCCATCACCGGCGAACATGGCGTCGGCTTTGAAAAAAGCGAGTTGATGCCGCTGATGTTCAGCGAAGCCGACCTGGAAGCCATGCGCCGCGTGCGCCGCGCGTTTAACCCGGCCGGTTTGCTAAATCCGGGAAAAATTTTTCCCTTTGGCAAAGGCTGCGGCGAAGTACGCATGCCCGTGACGGCGGGCGCCGCCGGCGCAGCCCGAAATCTATGAACCCAGCCACGACAACAACATCGCTCTCGCGACTGCGGGAAATTTCCGGCGCGGGCATCATCGAAGATCCGGCGCAGCTTGCCGCGTATGAAATTGACGGCGTCCGTCCGAGCGCGGCCGTCGCGCCCGGCTCGGTCGAAGAGCTGGCGGAAATTATTCGTTTCGCGGCGTCCGAGCGACTCGCTGTTGTGCCCTGCGGCGGATGCACGAAACTTGCGATCGGGATGCCGCCGGCGCGCTTTGATATCGCGCTCTCCACGACGCGCCTGAATCGTGTGCTCGCCTACGATCCCGGCGATCTCACGCTCGGCGTTGAAGCAGGAATCGGTGTCGCCGCATTAAATGCGCAGCTCGCCGAAAAAGGACAAATGCTTCCTCTGCTCGTCAATTTCTATGATGGCGCCACGATCGGCGGCATCGTGGCCACAAATTCTTCGAGCCCGCTGCGCCATGCCTTCGGCGGCCCGCGCGATTTTGTGCTGGGCATGGAGTTCGTCACTGGCGAAGGCGTTCTCACAAAAAGCGGCGGGCGCGTGGTGAAAAGCGTCGCCGGCTACGACATCCACAAATTAATGATCGGCTCGCTGGGTACGCTGGCTGTCATCACGCGCGTTAATTTCAAAACGTTTCCACTGCCTCCCGCGCAGCGCACGTTTGTCGCGTCGTTCGATGCGCCAGAACCTGCGCTGGCGATGTGCCGCGCACTGGCGCAATCGGTGCTCCAACCGTGGCTGGTGGAAGTTGTGGATCCGGCCGCGGCACGCATCGTCAGCGGCGATGCGTATCGGCTGCCCGCGGAAAAATGGAGTGTGGTGCTTGCAGCCTGCGGAAAGCCGGCAGTTGT
>DASYRO010000096.1:0-5306 GCA_036004385.1 Candidatus Acidiferrales bacterium | reverse complement strand
TCGGTGGTGAACAGGCGCGTGACGTCAATCACCGGCGCGTCGTCTTTGCCCAGCGCCTCGATGTTGAATGCCATCAGAATCGTTTCGTTGTTCGCTGCCTGCACTGCGCGCGAAATGGGCAGCGCGCCGCCGCTGGCCACGATGTCGTAGGACACGCCGCGGAGAAACACGCGCTTGTCGCGCCGCTCCCAGCGCACTACGCGGTTGCCCAACGCCTGGCCGCCGTAGCCCACGCCGAACGTGGTGCGCGCAATCTGGCTGACCCACAGAAAATCCTTGTTCAGCTCGGACGCGGGAATCTCGTAGTAATACTTGTCCTTCACCATGTGCACGGTGAAGATGCCGGGCAGGGATTTGGCTTCCTTGGTGATGACCTTGTCGTAGGGCTTGATTTCCGCGGGCGCTTCGCGCTGCGGCCCCGCGGGACGCTCCTGCGGCGGCCCTTCCTGCGCGGATACCGCGGGCAACAAGACGGCGCAAGCAAATAGAAGAGCGACAACCAACGCAATCTGACGCTTCATGGTGATTCTCCTCATCGCAACAAAATCGAAAACGGGCAACGTAGCACAGGCTTATAGCCTATGCCGCAAAAACTCGCAAGAAACCACAGGCTACTTGCTTGTGCTACCACGCGGGAGATGACAAGGCACGGGTAGTGACGCGGGGGATGGTGAGTTGGTTTCCACGAGGAAGTTGCAGCTCAGGTTCCGTTCATCCCGCCCCTGTTCGGCGCGGGATGAACGGATCTGAGGAATGCGAACTACCGATTCGGCGCAGCCTGGGTGGCCGGCTTGGCCATGGGTGGCATGAGCTTGCCTTCCAGGTCGTAGACGTCGACGGGGCCGAACTTTTCCAGCACGGCCCTGATCTTGGCGGCTTCGCCGACGGCGGCTATCTGCATGTTCTCCGGATTGACATATTTCTTTGCCACGCGCTGCACATCTTCGGCGGTCACCGCGGAAACATCCGCCGGGTACTTATCCCAATAGTTCGCCGGGAAATTGTAGATCTTCCGGGTGATGGCGTAGTTGAGCAACGTAGCAGGCGATTCGAGCGAGAGCGCAAAGCTGGCCACCACGGAGCGCTTGGCCTCGTCCAGCTCCGCGGCGGGCACAGGCTCGTTGCGAATGCGGTTAAACTCCTTGAAGAATTCCGTCATCGCGCCTTCGGTGACTTCCGAGCGCATGTTGCCGCCGGCCTGCCACGCGCCGGGATATTTCAGCGCGGTGAAGTTGCTGTACACACCGTAGGTGTAGCCCTTCTCCTCGCGGAGGTTCATGAACAGCCGCGCGGCGGGGCCGCCGCCGACGATGCGGTTCATCACCACAACCGCGGGATAGTCCGGATCGTCGCGGCTGATGGCGATATTGCCGATGGCCACGTCCGTCTGCACGGAGCCGGGACGATCCACGAGATAAATTCTCTTGGTCGTCGGCGGCACGGGCTTGGGCGACATGGGTTCCTTCAAATCAGTCTTCTGCCATCCGGCCAGCCATTTTTTCAGCTTGGGGAGAAGGGTTGTGGTGTTGACGTCGCCGGCGATGCCGAGAATGGAGTTCTGCGGCACGTAGCGCTCGTGGTGCCACTTGGAGAGCAACTCCGGCGTCATGGCGTCAATGGAGGCCTCCGTGGGATAAATGTTGGCCGCGGGATGGTCGCCGAAGACGGCGCGAGCAAAACGTTCCGCGGCGAGGAACTGGGCGTTCGAGCGCACTTGTTTGGCCTGAATCTTCTGCCGCGCTTTCAGCTTGGCCAGCTCATCGGCGGGGAACGTGGGGTTTTCGAGAATGTCCACGAACAAGGCGAACCAGTCGTCGAAGTTGTCGGAAAGACCGGAAGCGTTGATGCCGGAGGCTGCGGAGCCGAACCCAGCGCCCGCGCCGAGCGTAGCGCCGAGCTTCTCCACGTCTTCCGCCATCTTTTTGCTGTCGCGCGTCTTCGTGCCTTCGCGCAGCAGTTGCGCGGTGAAGCTGGCTAGGCCGGAGACATTGGGCGGCTCAAAGAGCTGGCCGGCGCCGGAGATGTTCAGCGTCACGGAGACGGTGGGCAAGCGGTGGTCTTCGAGGATCATCACGGTCAGGCCGTTGTCCAGCGTGAACTCGGCCGGCTTGGGCAGTTTGACGTGAAGAACTTCCTTAGAGACCGGCGCCATGTTTTTCCGCTCGACTTTGCTGAGCGGCATGCCCTTGTCCTGGCCGGGCTGCTGCGGTTGCATTTGGGCCGCGACGGGCGCAGCACACAACAGAGCCGTGGCGAGGAACGCTCCGAGTATTCGCGTGAAATATTTTTTATTCTGGAGATTCATGGTCGTTCCTCCTATCGGCCTGCGCCGGCGGGACGCGCGGCGGGGCCGGCGGCTTTCGGCGTGGTGGCGATGACCGTGCGGTTGGTGTCTTTCAAGTAGGTGTTGGCAACACGCTGGATGTCGGCCTTGGTTACCTTACGGATTTTCGCTTCGAACGTGTTCACCAGGCCCGGATCGTTATAGAACACAGCGAAGTTGCTGAGCTGGATGGCGCGGGAAAGCGTGCTTTGCAGCGCCTGCGCGCGCTGGCGCCGCAGGGAAGCGTACACTTTTTCCAGCTCCCAATCGGCGACCGGCTCCTTCTGCGCGCGCTCCACTTCCGCGTAAAAGTGTTTTTCCACTTCCGCGAAGTCCTTGCCCGGGCGTACGGAGGCGAAGAATTGGAACAGGCTGGGCCCGCGGCGTTCGTCCACGCCCGTCGCTGCGCTGGTGGCCACTTCTTTGTCTTTCACCAGCGATTGATAAATGCGTGAAGACTGCCCGCTGCCGAGGATGCGGGCCAGCACGGCGAGCGCGTACCAGTCTCGGGTGTTGCCCGCGGGGATTTTGTACACGATGTCCAGGCGCGGCTGCCGCGCGAAGCCATCTTCGAGAGATTTGCGCCGCTCGGCCGTCTGCGGAGGCTCGGTCATGTCCGGAGCCGGAGGTGGCGGCTGCGAAGGAATGGCCTCGAAATACTTGCGCACTTTGGCCAGTGCTTCGACGGAATTGAAATCGCCCACCAGCGTGACCACGGCGTTGTTCGGCGCGTAGTAGGTCTTGAAGAAGCTGGCCACGTCTTCGACGCTCGCCGCGTTCAGGTCGGCCATCGAGCCGATGACGGAATGCTTGTAGGCGAAGTTGTCGTACGCGGTTTCGTCAATGGCTTCGAACGTCTTGCCGTAGGGCGCGTTGTCAATGCCGATGCGGCGCTCTTCCTGCACGGCGTTGCGCTGGTTGGTCAGATTGGCCTCGTTGATCACCAGCGAGCGCATGCGGTCGGCTTCCAGGAACAGGCCGAGGTCGAGCTGGTTCTTGGGCAGCGTCTGGAAATACGTGGTGCGGTCGTTATTGGTGGTGCCGTTCATGCCGCCGCCGTTGTTCTGTACCAGCATCATGTGCTCGCCCTTGCCCACTTTCTCCGAGCCTTGATACATCATGTGCTCGAAGAGATGCGCAAAGCCGGTGCGCCCCTGGCGCTCGTCGCGCGAACCGGCGTTGTAGCAGACGTCAATCGAATAGGTCGGCGCGGTGTGATCTTCGGAGAGAATCACGCGCAGGCCGTTTTTCAATTTGTATTCCTTGAACGGGATGGTGATCGGTCTGGGCCCGGCCGGCACTTTGGCCGCGGCCTTGGCCGGGGCCTTGCCTGGCGCTGCCGCAGCCGGAACTTTTGCCGGCGCTTGCTTGCTGGAGGCGCCGGTCTGGGCCAGCAATGGCACAGAGACCAGCGCGGCGCACAACAGCGAGGCCAGGAGGATTCTGAATTTCAGCATGGGGACTCCTTTGCCCGAAAGTTGAAGGGGCATGATTGTAGTCCTGTGGTCGCCCCTTTGCAAACGCCCCTCGCAAAACGCAAGTGTCCTAATTTGCGGCGTCCGGCGGGTCGGAGTGTAGCGGCAGCCGGCGTAGCCTTTGCGCCGGTGGCCATCGGTGCAGGCTGCCATGGCTGTAGCCCGCCTCTTCAGAGGCGGGGTTTGCCTCAACACGGAAACCCCCGGCGTCTAAAGACGCGGGCTACACGGGCGCACGAATCCCCGCGTGTCGAGACGCGGGCTATCTGCTGGAAACCCAACCTCTGCTTGTGGTAAGACCTACGTTTCGTGCGAACTGACTTCTGTGAATATGCGAAGCAGTTGAAGATGGAACCAAGGAGCGAGCGATGATTCACGCAAATAGTCCACTGCGCGAGGCGGCGTGGCCGCGGCGAAGAATCTTGAAACTGATTACGGCGGCGGGCATCGGTTCCGCGGTGTTCGGGCGGGCGCTGGTGTCGCTGGCCGCGGAAAAAGTGAAAGTCACCGAAGACTTGATCAAGCAGGCGGAGTGGATTTCCGGGCTGGAGTTCACCGACGCGAAGCGCAAGATGATGGTCAACGACCTGAACAACGCGCTCGAAAACTACGCGCGCATGCGCGCCGTGGCCGTGGACAACTCTGTGCCCCCGGCGCTCTACTTCCACGCGCAGCCCGCCGCGCGCAGCGGGGAGAAAATTGTGCGCGCGCCGATCCGCGTGAACGCCATCGGAGCAAAAAAACCTGCGAACGAAGAAGACCTCGCCTTCGCCAACGTCGCACAGCTGGCCCCGCTGATCAAGAGCAAACAGATTTCATCGGTCGAGCTCACCAAGTTTTATCTCGCGCGGTTGAAGAAATACGATCCCGTACTTCGCGCGGTAATTACCTTCACCGACGAACTGGCCCTGAAGCAGGCCGAGCAGGCTGACAAGGAAATTGCCGCGGGAAAATATCGCGGGCCGCTGCATGGCATTCCGTACGGCGCGAAAGATTTGTTCGCCATGCCGGGCTACAAAACCACGTGGGGCTCGGTGCCGTTCAAGGAGCAGGTGCGTCCGGAAAAAGCCGCGGTCATCGAACGGCTGGAGCGAGCTGGCGCAGTGCTCGTGGCAAAGACCACGCTCGGCGAGCTGGCACAGGGCGACGTGTGGTACGACGCCCGCACGAATAATCCGTGGAACCTGAAGCAGGGCTCCAGCGGAAGCTCGGCGGGCTCAGCCTCGACGACGGCGGCCGGCTTGGTGGGCTTCGCCATCGGCACGGAGACGCTGGGCAGCATCGTCTCGCCTTGCACGCGCTGCGGCGTGAGCGGGCTGCGGCCCACGTTTGGCCGCATCAGCCGCTACGGCGCAATGGCGCTCTCCTGGAGCATGGACAAGGTCGGACCCATCGCGCGCAGCGCGGAAGACCTCGCCCTGGTCTTCCATTCGATTCACGGCGCGGACACGCGCGACCCCTGCTCGGTGGACCGGCCGTTCACGTGGCCGCCGGCGCGCGGCATCAAG
>DASYRO010000095.1:0-7357 GCA_036004385.1 Candidatus Acidiferrales bacterium | reverse complement strand
TGTGGGCGCTTAACCGGTTTGTGCTAGGCGATATAACTTGGGTGGCGTTGTTGGCGGGCATCTGCGTTTTTCTGGGCGTGTTCGTGTTGTATTTCTTTCGCGACCCGGAGCGCGCCATTCCTGAGGATCCATCAACAGTGGTCTCGCCGGCCGACGGACGCGTCGTAGAAATCGTGGACGAAGACTGGGAAGGGAAACCTGGGCGGCGCATCAGCATTTTTCTTTCTGTGTGGGACGTGCACGTGCAGCGCGCGCCGGTCGCGGGAGAGATTCGCCGGCTGGATTATCGGCCCGGAAAATTCTACGCGGCCATGCGTGCGCGAGCATCAGCGGAAAACGAGCAAAACATCTTCAGCGTCGCCACACCGCGCGGGGAAATGATGTTCAAACAAATTGCCGGATGGATTGCCCGCCGCGTGGTCTGCTGGAAGTCTGCCGGAGATGCCGTAACTCGCGGCGAGCGCGTGGGCATGATACGATTCGGGTCGCGCGTGGATGTTTGGCTGCCTCCGGAAGTTCAGATTACCGTCCGTAAAGGTCAGCACGTTGCCGGCGGGTCAGACATCCTGGCGCGATGGCCATGAACGAAGAACGAACACCGCTATTTTCCAAAAAGAAGAACGGCCGGTTGCGGCGGGGCGTCCATCTCGTACCCGCGGTTTTCACCTCGTTCAATCTCGGCTGCGGCTTCTACGCGCTTCATTCCACCTACCTCGGCGGGACGGTCAATCTCGACAAAGCTTCCATCGCCATTGGACTTGCTGTGCTATTTGATTCTCTGGACGGGCTCATCGCCCGCCTGACGGGGACCAGTTCGGAATTCGGCAAGCAGTTCGATTCGCTGGCAGACGTGATCAGCTTCGGCGCGGCGCCGGCGATGCTGGCGTACGCGTGGGGCGTGCGGAGTGTGGACGGCGCGAGTCCAGTGTTCACGCAAAACCTCCAGCCGCTGGGCGTGCTGATGTGTTTCGCGTTTCTGGCTTGCTGTGCGTGGCGGCTGGCGCGCTTCAATATTCAGGGCATGGCGACGGATTCACGGTACTTCGTCGGTATGCCCGCTCCGGCGGCGGCGGCGATGGTCGCGGCGTCCGTGCACGCCTTGAAGTTTCCACTGGAGAAGGGTCGCGATTCGCTTTTATGGCTCGCCATGGTCGCGGCCCTGGCGGCGCTGATGGCCAGCACGGTCCGCTACTTCAGCGGCAAAAATCTGGGCTTGACGAGGCGACAGCGTTCCCTCGTCGTCGTCGGCCTCATGCTGCTCGGCTGGTCGATCGTGGAGTATTCGGAGCCCGTCCTGCTGTTTGTTGCGGCGACGTACACGATCTCCGGCCTGACGCTGGCGCTGGTGCGCGGCGTTCGCCACCGCTGGGCCTCGCAGCACACCACCTAGCGATGCCTGCCACGCCCGCGCGCGCTGCCCGCATCGCCATCGCAGGCGCGTCGTCTCTTCGCGGCAAGGATCTCGCCGAACTCATCCAGGAGCGCAGTTTTCCCGCGGACGACATCCGCCTGATTGATGACGACGTGGCCGCCGGCACGCTTACTGAGGCAGGCGGAGAGCCGGCGGTCATCCAGCCGGTGGATGACGATAGCTTCGAGCGAGTGGATTTCGCATTTTTTGCCGGCCGCCCGGAATTCACCATCCGTCATTGGGAGCGGGCCTCGCGCGCGGGCGCGACGGTGGTGGATTTGAGCGGCGCCTTCGTGGACCTTCGCGAATCGTTGCCCTGGATTCCCGCGCTGGATGGCGTCCTGCCGCCGCCGCAAACCGCTCTCGGCAAACTATTCTTCTCGCCGCCCGCCGCCACCATAGTGGCATGCACGCTGGCGGGCGTGCTGGCATCGCTCGACGCGCAGCGCATGTCCATCGTATTGCTACAGCCTGTATCCGAGCGCGGGCAATCGGGCATCGAAGAGCTGGAATCGCAGACGGTGAACTTGCTCTCGTTTCAGCCGATTTCTCAAACGGTGTACGACGCGCAGGTGGCGTTCAACTTACTCGGACGCTTCGGCGCGGATAGCCGCGAACAACTGGGCGGGGCGCGAGCCGCCATCAGCCGCGGCGTGGCGCGATATCTGGCGGGCCGCTCTGCAGTGCCCGCGATTCAACTGGTGCAAGCGCCCGTGTTTTATTCGTACGCGTTCACGGCATTCGCGGGATTCGGCGGCGCAGTGGATGCGGCCGCGCTCGAGAGGGCGCTGACTCAAGCAGGCGTCAGCATGGAACGGCCGGGCGATGCCGCGCCGAGCAACGTCAGCGTGGCCGGAGAGAGCCGTATTGCCATCGCGCACGTGGAAGCCGACCCCGGCGTAGCCAACGGCTGGTGGCTGTGGGGCGCGGCGGATAATGTGCGTCTTGCCGCAGCCAATGCTTTAAGCATCGCGGAGAAACTGATTGCGTCCTGAAAAACAAATATCGCGCCCGCGCAAATGCGGTGTGATTTTCCGATTTTCGATTTTCGTTTTTCTATTTTCGTTCTTCACAGCATGCGGCTATCACGTGGCCGGGCGCGGCAGCGCGTTGCCCGCGGAGTGGAAAACGCTGGCCGTGCCAGCGCTCGAGAATAAAACGACGCGCTACCGCATCGAGCAGCGCCTGACGGAAGCGCTGGTGCGGGAGCTGCTGGCGCGGACGAAATACCGCATCGTCGCCGACGAATCCTCCGCGGACGCCGTCCTGCGCGGCGAGGTCGATCGCGTGGAATCGAACGCCGTACTGTTCGACGCGGCCACCGGCAGGGCCACGGCCATGGTCGTCACCGTGCAACTCAAAGTGCGGCTGATCGATCGCGCATCGGGAAAAGTCCACTATCAGAACGAAAATTTTGTCTTCCGCGAGCAGTACGAAGTTTCCACGGACGTGAACAGCTTCTTCGAAGAGCAGCAGCCCGCGCTGGACCGCCTGGCGCGCGATTTTGCCGCGCGGCTGGTCTCCGCGCTGCTGGAGAATTTCTGATGCCGGAACTCAGCCTGGAACAATTCCGGAAACGGCTCGAAAGCGGCAAGAGCGTACCCGCGATACTGCTGCTGGGCAGCGACTCGTTTTTGCGCGGCACGTTGCGCAGACTGCTGGTCGAAAAGCTGGTGCCGGAAGCGGCGCGCGCATGGGCCGTGCAGCGGCTTTCGGCGAAGGAGGCCTCCGCGCAAGACGTCCTGCAATCGGCGCAGTCCATGCCCATGATGTCGCCGCGCCAGGTGATTTTTGTGGAGGAGGCCGACGACTGGGAGCGGCTCGGCGAAGACTCCCGCGAAGAACTGCTGCAGGCACTGGAATCGTATTTGGATGATCCCGCGCCGTTCACTACGCTGGTCTTTGAAGCGGAAGATCTCGACGCGCGCATGAAATTGAGCAAAGTGCTGACCGCCAAAGCGCTGGTGGTTGCGCTCACCGTGAGCGGGGAAGGCGGCATGGCGGCGGTGTTGGGAATGGCCGGAGATCTTGGGGCCGAACTTGACGAGGCTTGCGCGGCGCAGTTGCTGGACGTGGTGAACAACGATCTGGCGCGCGCACACACCGAGCTGCGGAAGCTGGACACGTTCGCCCGTGGACGGCGCATCACTTCATCGGACATCGACGCGCTGGTGATTTCCTCAAAGCGGTACGACGTCTGGCAGCTTGCGGATATCCTTGCACTGCGCAAGCGCGATCGCGCCATGGTTTTCTTGGATAATCTGCTGCGCAACGGCGAGCAGCCACCAGCGCTGGTCGGGGCCATGGCCTGGATGTACCGCAAGCTGCTGGAAGCACAGGAACTGCCTCCGCACACGCAGGGCTGGCAGGCGGCGCGGCAACTGGGCATGCGGCCGGAGACGGCGGAGCAGGCCGTGCGCCAGTCGCGCAAGATTCCGCGCGCGCAGCTCCTGGCCGGACTGGCGGCTCTGGGCGAGGCGGACAACCGGCTGAAAAAAGGCAAAATTGACCAGCGCGCCGTGATGGAATTTCTCGTCGCCCGCCTCACCGCGTAATTCGCCCTCGGAAGTTCCTAAATTGCTCAGGCGATATTCACTCCATGCGCTCGGCGGGAACACCCGCCTTCGGAGGGCATTCGTAGTTGTAGAACGGGCTTACCTGGCTTAATATCATCTTATCTCAGCCATGCCGGCGAAATAGGTACATAGAGGAGGAGCTGCCATGCCGAAGTACGTCATCGAGCGAGAAATTCCCGGCGCCGGAAAACTTACGCCGCAGGAACTCCAGCAAATCTCACAGAAGTCATGCAGCGTGCTGAAATCCATGGGCCCGCAAATCCAGTGGTTGGAAAGCTACGTGACCAACGACAAGGTTTATTGCGTATACATCGCCCCAAATGAGGACGCCGTTCGCCAGCACGCCACTCAGGGCGGGTTTCCGGCCAACCGTATCTCCGAAATCAGAACGGTCATTGACCCCACCACGGCTGAGACCAAGCGAACCTCGGCGTCGGGATAAGCTAAAACTCTTTCGTCCGAAGAAAAACGCCAGGCTCACGGGCCTGGCGTTTTTCTTATGGGAATTGTTCGTAGTCCGGGTTCACGCCTTGGCGGCGGGAATGGCGTTATAGGCCCGCACCAGGCGGGATTTGTAGCGGTTGGCGGTATTTTCGTGCAGCACGCCCTTCTGGATGGAGCGGTCAATCGCGGAGAGCGTCGGTCCGAGCAGGCGCTGCGCCGTGACTGCGTCTCCGACGCCAATCACCGAGCGAAGATTCCTCATCATCCCGCGGACGCGCGTGAGGTTGGCGCGGTTGACGACAGCTCGCGTTTCCGTCTGGCGGATGCGCTTGAGGACAGATTTCTTTCTTGGCTTGACCTTCTTTGCAGCTCCCTGCGCCATGCACAGCTCCTTATGAGTGGGGTGCAGCCCGCGGAGGGCCGCCCTGTGAAGTTGTTGCAGATAATTCCAAAACAGCTAGACTAGCCGACGCCTCACACATTGTCAAACCGGTGCGCGAGTGCCCCGGACGGATTGCATGCCCACTGCTCCCGACAAGCGCGATGAGTTGCGGCTGCTGGTGAATTCCCGCCACCCGATAATTGCCGTGGAAACCTCTGAAGAAGCACGCATCGAAGCGCTGCTCGAAGACGTGGCCGCGGAGCTGGACGTGCCGTTCTTCACCTGGTCCATCACTCACGGCCTGAAGCGCAAAGGCACCGACCAGGCGATGTATGAAACCGAGGATCCCGACAAAATGCTCGGCAATATCGCCGCCATGCGCGGCGACGGAATCTACCTGCTGAAGGATTTCGCGCGCTACCTGGAACAAGACCGCTTGCTGCGCCGCGTCCGCGAGCTGGCTGCGAGTTTTCGCGACATGCGCCGTTCTATCGTTCTTTCTGCGCCGGTGCTCAAGCTCCCTCCGGAGTTGGACGATGACGTAGTTCCGTTCCGAGTTGAGCTGCCGGACGCGCTGCTGTTGCTCAAAGTGGTGCAGGCCACCATTGCCGAATTCGGCTCACAGGCGCGCATCAAAGTGGAGCTCGACCAGGCCGGACTGAAGCAAGTTGCGCAAAACCTCGCCGGGCTCACCATGGAAGAGGCGCGGCGAACACTGGCGAAGTGCATCCTCGAGCGCAACAAAGTGGACGCGCGAACGCCGAGCGACGTGCTGGAAGCAAAACGCAGCGCGCTGCGGCAGGAAGGCACGATGACTTATCTGAAGGCGGACACAAATTTCGCCGACGTGGCCGACCTGCGCGCGCTGAAAGAGTGGCTGCGCAAACGGCGCGGGGCGCTCACCGCCGAGGGACAGAAATTCGGGCTGGAGCCGCCCAAGGGCGTGCTGATAACGGGCGTGCAAGGCTGCGGGAAGAGTCTGTGCGCCAAAGCGGTCGCCGGCGAATGGAGCCTGCAACTGGCGCGGTTCGATGCCGGCGCGCTGTATGACAAGTTCATCGGTGAATCGGAGAAGCGGCTGCGCAAGTCACTGGATACCGCGGAGAAGCTCGCGCCCATCGTGCTGTGGATTGACGAAATTGAGAAAGGATTTGCGGCCACGGGTTCCAGCGCCGATGTGGACGCGGGGCTGACGCAACGCATCCTGGCCACGCTGCTGACGTGGCTGCAGGATCGCGGGCCGGGCGTGTTCCTGGTGGCTACGTCAAACAACATCCACGCCCTGCCGCCGGAGCTGCTGCGCAAAGGCCGCTTCGATGAAATTTTTTTCGTGGACCTGCCGGACGCGGAGGCTCGCGCGGAACTTTTCAGGATTCACCTGAAACGCCGCGGGCGCGATCCGGCGGGATTTGATTTGGCGGCGCCGGCTTCGGCGTGCGAAGGTTTCTCCGGAGCGGAAGTCGAACAGGCCATCGCCAGCGCGCTGTACACGGCGTTCTCAAAACAAGCGCAACTTTCGACGGAAATTGTCGCCGCCGAATGCCACGCTACACGACCACTGTCCGTCACTCGGCGGGAAGAGGTAGAGCGGCTGCGCGACTGGGCGCGGGAAAGAGCCGTGCCGGCAAATTGATAATTCTTATCAGACTGAAGACTCGGGATGGATGACCGAGAGTCCGAGAACTTCCTCGAAGGAGTCAAAATCACGGTCGCGATGCAGCAAGGAGTGGCCGTTCAGGATGCAAAACGTAGCGATCCAGCAATCCACAGTCTTGCGCACGTTGTGACCCCGAGCGCGCAGTGATCTAAAGTTGCGGGCCGCATCAATTGCGAACTCTGTCCCGCCTGTCTGAAAAATCTCGTATTTGAGCAATTCGGATTCTGCGCTCTGCCGGGCGGAGTCGTCGCGAATACCCTGCAGCACTTCGCAGAGGATTATGTCGGCCAAACCCATTCGAATACGATGTGCCTGGGCGTCGAGCCAAGAAGTCTCGGCATTCCGATGGCCCCTGAAGTAATCCACCCAGACGGACGTGTCCACAATGACCATCGCCGCCTAGTCCGAATCTACGTACCGGCCCTGCCGCGAGGTTTCCAGATCGCCGTCCCATTCGATTTTGCCGCGTAGCTTACGAATTCCAGCCTGGGCGCGAGTCTGGATGAGCAACCGCAAACCCTCTTCCACGGCGGCGCGCTTGGTGCGGGCACCGCTCGCGCGAAGCGCCTGGCGCATTAAGCGGTCATCAATTTCGATATTAGTGCGCATTGTAGAAGAATCTCCTATGTGTAGATGTCTCACATTTATGTGTATCCGTCAAGAGTGTCGACATGGGGCTGTAGGGGGCACAGCCTTAACGTGGCAGGTAGAGGTCCGCAACCTTGCGGGCCAGGGAGGCCGCGTCGGCATCATTGCGGTTGGTAAGCACGATGACGGTGAGCCCCTGCTGCGGTAAGCGCAAGACATGGTTGCGGAATCCCATCGTGCTGCCGCCGTGCCACACGGCGGGCATCTCGCGATAGCGACTCACGAACCAGCCAAAGCCG
>DASYRO010000094.1:0-3126 GCA_036004385.1 Candidatus Acidiferrales bacterium | reverse complement strand
CCAGTGACGACGGCGGGTTCACGGTTTACGTTCCATCCCTACCCGGCTGTGTAAGCGAAGGTGAGACCATCGACGAGGCCATGGCCAACATCCGAGAAGCCGTCGAGCTATATCTTGAACCCGCAGACGACGATCTCATCTCGAAAGAAGGAAGCCAGATCCGAGAGCTCGTCG
This sequence comes from Candidatus Acidiferrales bacterium, assembly GCA_036004385.1. Lineage (GTDB taxonomy): Bacteria > Acidobacteriota > Terriglobia > Acidiferrales > UBA7541 > JACQDE01. Next base: position 2,952 of record DASYRO010000094.1, on the reverse strand, counting down.
TCTAGCCTGCCCTAATGAGCAAAGTTCCCTCGCTTAGCTATGAACGAATCGTGAGGGCTTTTCAACGCGCTGGATGGATCATAGTCAGCCAGCGCGGAAGCCACACACGCTTGCAAAAGCGCCTTCCTGACAAAATTCTGAAAATCATCATTCCGGCGCATAAACCTGTGAAGCCGTCCACACTGTCTCACATCCTCAAACAAGCAGAGACCTCCGTGGAGGAATTCCTAAGTCTCCTTTAGCTGCGCGACAGTGCTTGACCGGGAATGTTATTCGTACCGCAGCGCTTCAATCGGGTCGAGTTGCGCGGCTTTGCGCGCGGGGTAGAAGCCGAAGAACACGCCCACGCCAACGGAGAAGATCGCCGCCATCAAGATGGCCTGTGTGGAAATCAACGTCGGCCATGCCAGCAAATTACTTATCATCGCGGAAAGCGCGACGCCTACAAAAATGCCCACCAGCCCGCCCATCATGCTGAGCGTGAGTGCCTCCACCAGGAACTGCAGTTGCACGTCCGATTCAGTGGCGCCCACGGCCATGCGCACGCCGATTTCGCGCGTACGTTCAGTGACGCTGACCAGCATGATGTTCATGATGCCGATACCGCCGACGATGAGCGACACGCACGCGACGGAGCCCAGTAGCAGCGTCATCACCCACTGCGTCTGCGCGGCCGTCTCCGCCAACTCCGATTGCGTGCGCACGAAGAAATCATCGTCATCTCCGGTGCGAATGCGGTGGCGCTCGCGCAACAGCGCGGAAATCGGCTGCATGGCGGCCACCGACGCGTCCGCCGTCGTGGCTGAGGCCATAATGATTTGCAGCCAGGTGATGCCGGCCAGCTTGCGCTGCACGGTGCTGTACGGCGCGAAAATCTGGTCGTCCTGGTCGCTTCCCATTACCGATTGGCCTTTCGATTCCAGTATGCCGATCACACGAAATGGAATGTTCTTGATGCGGATCTGCTTGCCGATGGGGTCCTCGGTGTCGCTGAAAAGGTAGCGGGAGACGGTAGTGCCGATCACGCACACGTTTGCCGCAGCTTCCACTTCTTCATCGCTGAAGACCGTGCCCGCTGTGACCACCCACTTGCGAATGGGGAAATAGTTCGCCGTCGTGCCCATGACGGACGTGTTCCAGTTCTGGTTTTGATAAACGACCTGCGCGCGCGTCATCACCCCCGGTGCGGCTTCCTTGATAAGCGGAATTTCCCGAGTGATGGCGTTCAGATCATCCATGGTGAGGGTCTTGACGGCGCCGAAGCCCATGCGCAGGCCGCCGGGTCGCCCGCTGCCCGCGGAGATGTACACCACGTTGGTGCCCATGTTCTGGATGCCTTCTTGAATCATGGCGTCGGCGCCCTGTCCGATGCTGACCACAGCAATCACCGCCCCCACTCCGATAATGATCCCCAGCATGGTCAGCGAGGAGCGCAGCTTATTGCGCGCCAGTGCGCGCAGCGCCAATCGCAATGTGTTCCAGAAATCCATGACTATTCCATCTCTCTCCCGGCCGAGGATTCGCTCGACGCTTCTCCGCCTGCGGCGGACTCGTCTTCCGCGTCTTCGTCTTCCAGCGTAGGGAGCGTGGGCAAAACTTCGCGAGCGACAAGGCGATCTTCGATTACATAGTCGTGGCGGACCTTGCCGTCGCGGAATTCCAGGGCCCGCTTGGCGTACTGCGCGATGTCGTGCTCATGGGTGACGATGACGATGGTAATTGCCTGCTCCTCGTTCAACTGCTGGAAAATATCCATGATTTCCACGCTGGTGCGGCTATCGAGGTTCCCGGTGGGCTCGTCCGCAAGCAGAATGGCCGGCCGATTTACCAGTGCGCGCGCGATGGCCACGCGCTGCTGCTGGCCGCCGGAGAGTTGGCTGGGATAGTGATGCTCGCGGTCGGCGAGTCCCACGCGCTCCAGCGCGGCGCGGGCTCGTTCTTCGCGTTCCTGCGGCGATATGCCCGCGTAGATGGTCGGCAGCTCGACGTTTTCCAGCGCCGAGGTGCGCGAGAGCAGGTTGAACTGCTGGAAAACGAAACCCAGCTTGCGGTTGCGCACGCGCGCCAGTTCGGCCTTCTCCAATTTCGAGACGTCCGTACCATCCAGAAAATAGCTGCCCCGGCTGGGTTTATCGAGGCAGCCGATGATATTCATGAGAGTGGACTTGCCGGAGCCGGACGCGCCCATCACGGCCACAAATTCGCCCTTATGCACCTGCAGCGAAATCCCGCGTAGCGCGTGCACTTGAAAATCACCGAGGTGATAATACTTGTGCACACCCTCCAGCCGGATAACGCAGGAGTCTTGCGCAGGAGTATCAGACAATTCCATGGTCGCTAGTTCACGCTCTCCCATACGGCGTCACATTCTCCGGAAGCCGCCCGGCCCGCCCACGGGGCTCGCTCCGGGCGCGCCCGGGCGCTGTCCTGTCACCGCCTGAGCCTGGCCGCTCACCGACTGGCCGATTACCAGTTCGTCGCCCGGCTTGATTTCGCCGCCGGCGACGACGGCAATCAATTGGGTAAACGTGTAGTCGGTCACGCCGAGGCGTACCATAACCGGTTGCAGTTCTTTGTTCGGCAACAGCTTCCAAACAATCTGCGGTCCGCGCCGCATGCCCCCGGCTGCGCCGCCTCCGCCCATTCCGCCGCCACCAAATGCGCGCCGCTGTTCTCCGCCGCCTCCACCGGACGCATCCCCGCCGCCGGCAGGTCGGCCGCCGCCTCCGGCGCCGCCGCCGAAGCCTCCGGCCTTACCCGCGCCGCCCTGTCCGCCGCCTGTGCCGGCGAGCCCCTGACCGCGAGTCTCTTCGTTGGGAATTTTGTACTTGGCGTAAATCTTTTTCAGTTCATCTTCCGAATAATCGGGCTGGAAGCGCAGCGCGCCATTCGGAATCTTGATGACGTTTTGGGCTTCCGCGATGGGCACAGAGACGTACGCAGTCATGCCCG
>DASYRO010000093.1:0-2675 GCA_036004385.1 Candidatus Acidiferrales bacterium | reverse complement strand
GCCACACCTGCTCCGGCCGCGGCGCAAGCGCCTTCAAAATGCGCGCGCGCCACGCGGCATCGGCCAGAAAATGTTGTCCCAGCCGTTGCGGACTCATCGCGCCGCTGAGTGTAGCACTTCCGCGTGCGCGCGGCACGTTCCGCTTTTCCTTGACGAATTTTCCGCGTTCGTTTAGCGTGGATTCTTAGTTCTTCGGACGATGAAAATTCTGTTTGTCTCACCGGAAGGATTACCGTTCTCCAAAACTGGCGGCCTCGCCGACGTGGTCGAGGCGCTCCCTAAGGCCTTGGCGGCGATGGGCCATGAAGTCGCCGTCGTGCTGCCGCGCTATCGCGGCACGAAAGTTTCCACGGTCATCGTTCCCAGCCTGACCATCCCCATGGGCGCCACGCTGCGATTCCCTGCGGTCGCCGACGGCGCGGTGCTCAACGGCGTGCGTTATTTTTTTGTGGACGACCCCGAATATTTTGACCGCGACGCCCTCTACACCGTGCGCGGTGCGGATTATCCGGACAACGGCGAGCGCTTCGCCCTGTTCAGCAAGGCGGCGATTGAAATCGCCAAGCAGGTTTGGCGGCCGGACGTAGTTCATTGTCACGACTGGCAGGCGTCGCTGGTGTCCGTGCTTTTGCGCACGATGCACGCGGCAGATCCGCTGCTGCGCGGCCTGCCTGTCGTCCTTACCGTGCACAACATGGGCTATCACGGCTTGTTCGACCGCGGGGTGCTGGCGCGCGCGGGTCTGCCGGCGTCCCTCTTCGGCATTCGCGCGCTGGAATTTTACGGCCGAGTAAACTATTTGAAGGGCGGGCTCGTTTTCGCGGACTGGATTACGACCGTCAGCCCGCGTTATGCGAAGGAAATCACGACGCCGGAATTCGGCCACGGACTCGACGGCGTCGTGCGCGACCGCGCCGGCCGCGTCGTCGGCATCCTCAACGGCGCCGACTATTCGCTGTGGAGTCCGGAGAACGACGACTTCATCGCCGCCAAGTATTCGGCGAAGGATCTTTCCGGCAAGACGGTGTGCAAGAAAGATCTGTTGCGTGAATTCAAGCTGCCCGCCGAAAGTGCGGCGCGTCCGCTGATTGGCATCGTCTCGCGCTTCGCGGACCAGAAAGGTTTCGACCTACTGGCGAAGGTCGGCAGGGAACTGCTGCAAGAAGACGTGTCGCTCGTGGCGCTCGGCACGGGCGAGCCGAAATACGAGCGCTACCTTCGGGCGCTGGCTGCGCACTTCCCGCAGAAAATGGGCCTGCGCGTGGGATTCGATAATGCGCTGGCGCATCGCATCGAAGCCGGCGCGGACATGTTCCTGATGCCGTCGCGCTATGAGCCCTGCGGCTTGAACCAGATGTACAGCCTGCGCTACGGCACCGTGCCAATTGTTCGCGCTACGGGCGGGTTGGATGATACAGTCGAGCCGTTCGAGCCCTTATCGGGGAAGGGCACGGGGTTCAAGTTCGCGGAATACGACGGCAAGGCGATGCTCGCCGCCGTGCGCACAGCGCTGAAAGTTTTTCGCGACGCCAAGGCCTGGCGCCGCCTGCAACTGAACGGCATGGCCAAGGATTTTTCCTGGAAGGCTTCCGCGGCAGAGTATGCGGGCCTGTATGAGACGGCGCTGAAGGCTCGCATCCCCCGCACGCCGGGAGCATCTAATTAGCTTCGGCTTGTCCCGCAAAGCGGGACGCGCCGCAAAACGAAAGGGAACTCATGTCCGAAAACGTGAACGCGGTAACTGACAATAACTTCCAGACGGAAGTGATCGAAGCGAGCAAGACGCAGCCTGTGATGGTGGACTTCTGGGCGGAGTGGTGCCGCCCGTGCCACATGCTCGCGCCGACGGTGGCAGAAATCGCCACGCAATACGCCGGCAAGCTGAAAGTAGTCAAGCTCAACGTGGACGAAAACCAGATCGCCACCAGCTTCAACATCCGCGGCATCCCCACGCTGCTCATCTTCAAGGGCGGCCAGGTGGCCGACCAGCTCGTCGGCGCCGTCCCCAAAGACAAAATCGAAAGCGTCCTCGCCCGGCATTTGAACTAAGCCGCCGCTCATTCTGTTTGTCATCCTGAGTCCGCTACTGGCGGACGAAGGATCTTTCACGCGCGCGCGAAGAGAGATTCTTCGGCCCGACAATTTCGCCGGGCCTCAGAATGACAACCGGAGGCAGGACGCGCGGCGGCCGGCTTGCCTACTCCGCGTGCAACGGCTACTATATTTCAGTAATTGGCCTCGCCTTTCCCCCAGCAATCCGATCTACGGAGCGGCAGGGAAGTGTGCGGTCAAAATCCGGCCCGAGCGCGAGAAAGCGGCGAATGAAATCCATCGTTGTGGTGGGCGCCCAGTGGGGCGATGAAGGCAAAGGGAAGGTCGTCGACTATCTCAGCGCCTCCTTCGACTACATCGCGCGCTGCGCCGGCGGCCACAATGCCGGGCACACCGTCATCATCAACGGAAGCCGGTTCGTCCTGCAGCTCATTCCCTGCGGCATTCTGCGTCCCGGGAAAAAAGCGGTGATCGGCGCGGGCGTCGTGGTGGATCCCGCGGCGCTCGTTGCGGAAATTGACATGCTCGCGAAGGCCGGCGTGGACGTCAACGGTCGTCTTTTCGTCAGCAATCGCGCGCACGTGATTTTTCCCTGCCATCGGCAGGTGGAAAAAGCTGCGGAA
>DASYRO010000092.1:0-8419 GCA_036004385.1 Candidatus Acidiferrales bacterium | reverse complement strand
ACCCAACAACGAAGGCGTTGCCCGAACCCAAGCTAACAGCGCGCCGCACGCCACGATAAAAAACGACAACCCGTAGATGCTGCTCAGGGTGACGAGTTGTAGCAGCGCCGGATGTTGCGCCGGAATATAGCCCGCGAGATTCCACGGAAAACCAATGAAAGGGAAATGCGTCTGCGCAAATTCAGTCGCCACCCAGATAAACGGCGCCGCCAGCAGCGCGCGATTCGTGGACTTCTTCCCGAGGTGCGCCACGCCCATCGCGAACAGCGCGGGAAACACCGACAGGTGCAGGACCAACAGCGCCATCACGCCCGCCGCGCGCAGTGGATCGAGGCCGCCGTGCTCGTGCATGACCTGGTACACCCACGGAATGGTCGCCGTCTGGAACGCCACGCCAAAAAGAAATCCGCAGGCGAAGGCCAGGCGCCGGCTCGTGGAAACAGAAATCAGAATGAGAGCGCCCACAAACAGCCATGCGCCCCAGGCCAGCGGGCCGGGCCGGAATGCGAGCGACCAGAGGTATCCGAAAAGTACGGAATAGAGCAGGCGCAGAGACCAGTGAAGTTTCATCGCGCGGTCAGCGCTTGGTGATGGCTTTGAAGCCTTCGCGCTCGAGCGCCTGTTTCGCGGAGTCGGCGGCTTTGCCGTCCTGATACGGGCCGACCTGCACGCGGTAGAGGTTGCCGGTGGTGGGCGTCAACAAAAATGCGGGAAATTGCTTTTTCTGCAACGCTTCGACCAGCGCCAGCGCGTCGCCTTCGCGCGTGAGCGCGGCGATCTGCAGTACGACGTAGCCGCGTGGAATCAGCGGCGCTTTGGCCGGCGCGCTCTTCGGCGCGGCCGCGGTGTTCACGGGTGCGGACTTCTCCGGAGATTTCGCAGGAGCGCTTTCCGGTTTGATGGGCGCGGAGGTAATCACCGGCGGCGGGCCGCCAGCCGGAGGATTTGTGGCCGCGGAAGGCTTCTTGGCCTCCGTGTTGCCGAGGAAATCCCAACTCGAAGGCGCAGGGGCCGGCGCTGCCGCGGTTTTGTCCGCGGGCCGGGCGGCCGCATTCGACGCGGAAACTGCCCGCACCGTGGTCTCCTGCTGCGTGCGTCCCATGACGTAGCCGAGCGTGAAGAACACGCCGCAAAGCACAACGACACCGAGAAACATCCCCACCACGTGACGGCTTTCCAGCACGGTGTCGCGCCCTCCGCCTCCCGGTTTTTTAATTCCGTTGGCCATCGCTTATCTCGGCTCTTTCATGGATTTGACCCACAAGCTGATGAGGTCCACCGGCAACGGGAACACGATGGTCGTGTTCTTTTCCACGCCGATTTCCGTGAGCGTCTGCAAATAACGGAGCTGGATGGCCGCCGGCTGTGTGGCCAGGATTTCCGCGGCCTCCGCCAGCTTGGCGGACGCCTGAAATTCGCCGTCCGCATGGATGACCTTGGCGCGGCGCTCGCGCTCGGCCTCCGCCTGTTTGGCGATGGCGCGGCGCATTTCTTCCGGGATGTCCACCTGTTTGACTTCCACTTTCGTCACCTTAATACCCCATGGTTCGGTGTCGTGGTCAAGGATTTCCTGCAACTTGGCGTTTACCTTTTCGCGCTCGGAAAGGATGTGGTCCAGTTCGAATTGCCCGACGATGCTGCGCAGGGTGGTCTGTGCGAGTTGCGATGTCGCGTACAGATAATTTTCCACTTCCTTCAGCGCGCGGTTGGCGTCCACGACCTTGAAATAGCACACTGCATTCACCTTCACGGAGACGTTATCGCGCGTGATCACGTCCTGCGGAGGCACGTCCAGCGTGACCAATCGCAGTGGAATGCGATACAGCACTTCGATGGGCCACAGCACGATCCGCAGGCCCGAGCCTTTGGCTTCCGGCCGCATCCGCCCGAGGCGGAGCACCGCGCCGCGTTCCCATTCCTTGATGATGTACAGCGAATTCCAGAACCAGATGAAGAAAACGAACACCGCCACGACCCATGCCCAACTTCCCATTTCCATATTGTCCTCCGTTCAGCTCACATCGTCCGGCGGCGCCTACAGCCCGTCGCAGAGCAGTTCAAACGACAAGATCTCGATGCCCCATTCGCGCGCCACGACCTCCAACGATCTGCGGACTTGCTGGCTCATGGCCTCCGGAGCATACATCATTTCTTCCACTGAAAACTGACCGGCCACCTGCTGCATGACCTGCTTGGCCAAGGAGTCGAGCGCATAGAGGTAGTTTTCCACCTGGGCCAATGCCCGCCCCGCATCCACGACTTGAAACCGGCAGGTTGCTCCGGCCTTGATTTCGGCGTCGCCTTTGGCCACCAGCTCCTGCGAGGCAATCGTCAGCGTCTGAGGCTCGACGGGGACGCGAAACATCATTTCAACTGGCCAGTAAGCCAGACGCAGACCGGGCAGCTTCGGCTCGGACAGCATTCTTCCCAGCCGCAGCACCACGCCACGCTCGCCTTCCTTGATTTTATATAAAGAACTCCAAAGCCAGATCAGGAAGCCGGCCAGTACGAGCATCGCAACAAATTCGCTCACGTTCGCCTCGGAACGATGGCGAGAAAATCAGTAGTGCGAAGTAAGGAAGTAGGGAGGTAAGGACGTAAGGAGAAAATCGCCAGAGTGTTCAGTCCCTTCCTTGCGTCCGTACTTCCTTACTTCCTTACCTCGTCGTCTGCGGCTGCGGCGCGCCGGCCAATTCTACATGCAGGGTGAGTCCCTCGGCTTTCACCACGCGCACAAACGCGCCCTCCGGCAGCGGCTCTTTCGCGACCACGCGCCACAGTTCGCCTTGCACCGAAGCCATGCCGCGGTAGGAGCCGTCGGCCTGCGGGGTTTCCGCGGGAGTGACGATTTTCCCGGTCGCGCCGACCATCTGCTCGAGCCCCGTAGCCGGCTTCCACGAAAATGACTTCATCACCTGCCGCATCAGAAAGACGGTAATGACCGCGAACGGCAGCGTGACAATCGCCGCCACCTTCGGGCTAACTCCCGCGCCGGTAATTCCCGGCTTGATCAGCAGCATCGCTCCGACGAACATGGCCACCGCGCCAGCGAAGCCGAGCAGTCCGTGGCTCGTAAATTTTGCTTCGAGGACGAACAGCACCAGCGCCATCAAGATGAGCATCACGCCCACCGCATTGAGCGGCAGAATCTGCGCGGCGACGAGCACGAGGATCAACGATACTCCACCCACCACGCCCGGCAGAATCAGCCCCGGATTGCTGAATTCGAAGTACAGGCCGAGCACGGCAAGAATAAACAAAATGAACATGACGTCCGGGCGGGCAATGGCGCCCAGAAATTTCTGCCGGCCGCTCATCTCGAAAGTCGTACGCACGGGATTGGCCAGCGCGAGCCGCGTCGTGGAACCGTCAAAGCGGCGCACTTCGCGGCCGTTTAGTTGCGCCAGCAGGTCTTCGGTGCTTTGCGCGACAACGTCAATCAATTTCCCGTCGAGCGCTTCTTTCTCCGTGAAGGCCTTGGCTTCCGTCACGGCGAGCTCGGCAAGTTTCGTGTTGCGCCCGCGCTTGTCTGTGAGGCTGCGCAGGTAAGCCGCGGCATCGTTCATGGCTTTCTTGTGCAGCGTCTCGTCGAGCTTCACTGCCTGTCCGCCTACGACAAAGATGGGCGACGCCGCACCGGTATTTGTGCCCGGCGACATCGCTGCGACGTCCGCGGAGAGAAGGATGTAGAAGCCGGCCGAGGCCGCGCGCGTCCCCGACGGCGACACGTACACCGCTACCGGCGCCTTCGACGAAATTATGTGCTGGATGATTTCGCGCATCGAGCTATCCAGGCCGCCGGGGGTGTTCATGGTGATAAGCATCAGTCGCGCGCCCGTGCGGTCCGCTTCCTCGATAGCGTCTTTTACGAAATCGGCCTGCGTGGGAAAAATGGCGTCGTCGATGCGGATTTCCAGCACGCGCGCGCCTTCCGCCGCGCTGGACGCGGGCGACTGCGCTTGCGCACTGAAGACTCTGGCAATCCGGGGCGCCAGCGATAAACCGATGAAGAACCAGAGAGCGAGCGCAATGGTTAAGATGACATATCCGGCGAGGCGTCGTCTCATGAACGACCTCCTGCTTCGCTCCCGGCGTCGCGCGCGTTCGCCATAAGGATAGAAGTATAGCAGCATCCGAACGAGTGCAATATTCAGAGGGACTCTTCGCCCCGGCTGGACCATGGGGCTCAGATGGACAAGCGAAACTACGACGTAGGCTTGCTGGCCGGCGCGGGCGGAAGCGTTTCCAAAAACTCTTTCACCAGCGGGTCGTTGATGACCGAGGCGAAGGCGGGATCTTTCTCGATGGTCTTGATGTCCTTGTAACCTTCATCCATCGCGCGTTTCAGAAAATGCACGCAGCGCTCGGCGTTGTTCAGGCTCGCGTAGGTCTTGGCCATGTAGAAGTAGAAGAGAGCGCGCTGCTCGACGGAACTGGTCTGCAGGATAGTGCCGCCCGCGCCACCGCGGCTTCTGAAGACGTCCGGGTCCAGCTGCAATGCGCGGCGGAACGCGGCGATGGCCTCCGGATATTTTTTGTCCGCGAACCACGCGTGGCCCATGTTGGAATAAAACGTGGCGTTCTCGGGCGCCACGGCGATGGCGCGCTCATAAATCTTGACCGCGCGGCGGAATTTTTTCTGATAGAAGTGCACGGTCCCCAGATTATTCAGCGCCGAGGAGTGCTTGGAATTGGCCTTGACCGCACGTTCGTAATATTTTTTGGCCCGGTCCAATTTATTGAGGCTGCTATAGCAAACGCCGATTTTGTTAAGCAGGTCGGCATTTTTCGGCTCGCTCCTCAGGATGTCTTCATAGGCGGCAATCGCATCGGAATACTGCTTGCGCGCCATGAGGATGTCGGCCTTGAGTTCCGCCACTTCGCGCGGACTGCGCGGACGCGGCGGTGCTGCTGGTTCCTGCTGTGGAATTGGTGTCTGAGGAGCTGTTGTGCCAGCCGGCAGGCCGCCACAAGTAAGAAACGCGAAAAACGCGGCGGCAGCGCCGCGACAAAATCTTACGCGGCGAACACGCGATTCGGCCGGGCGCTGCGTGTTCATGACCATTCCCTTCTCTGCCGCGGGCTCACTGCTTGGCTGGCGGCGGCTTTTTATTCTGCTGCGCCGGTTGAGGCGGCGGTGCGGGCTGCGCCTTCTTGCCGCCTCCAAAGATACCAAGAAATCGCTGCCAGAGGGTCGGAGGTTCCGGCGCAGGCGCCGGCTGGGGAGCAGGCTGCTTGGTTGGCGCCTTCGCCCGCTGCACCTTCCTGGCCGGGCGTTTCACCGGCGCGGAGGCGTCGGCCGGTTGCGTATCTTCCGGCGGCGCGGCTTCCACCGTGGTTTCTTCTGGTTCTTGTTCCTCGGTCGTCGTCTCCGGCTCTTTTTTCTTGCCGCCAAAAATCCGCGAAAGCCACGAGCCGCCTTCGCCTGCCTCCGCGCGTTCGAGCCCGCCGTGCTTTTCGCAATAGGCCGTCGGCTGCGTGCCTTCGATAAAGACTTCTTCGCGGGTGCCGGGGCAATCCGGGGTGGCCAGTTGTCCCGTTTCCGGATCGATCACCGCGGTCGTGATTCCGGCCGGCCGCGGAAACTCTATCGCGCCTCGGTAGGCCGGCAGCGCGATGACGCGCTTCATGAACTCCGCCCAAATGGGCGCCGCCGATGCCGAGCCCGCCAGGTTCAGCTCGCGGTTGTCATCGAAGCCTACCCACACGACGCACAGGAGGTTACTGGTGAATCCTGCGAACCAGCCATCGTGCGACGTGCCCGTCTTGCCGGCGGCAGGAGCGTAGAACCCGCGCGAGCGCACGCCCGCTGCTGTGCCGTGATTTATCACGTCTTCGAGGAGGTTGGTGACCATGTATGCGGTGCGCGCATCCATGGCCTGCCGCGTGCGCGGCGTGGAGTTTTCAAACATCGTGCCATCGCCGGAAATCACGCTGTGGATGAACATCGGCTCGGCGCGCACGCCGCCCGTGGCAAAGACCGTATAGCCCGCGGCCACTTCCAGCGGAGTCATTTCGTACGCGCCCAGGGCCAGCGCCGGCGTGGCACGGATGCTGGGGTCCAGGTTCAACTGCTGCGCCATGCTGGCCACGCGGCCGTAGCCGACCTTTTCCGCCACCTTCACCGTGGCCACGTTCAGCGAGCGCTTCAACGCGTCGCGCAGCGTGACCGTGCCGTAAAACTGCTCGCCGTAATTATTCGGCGTGTACTCTTTGCCGTCGAAGAGGAACGTGGTGGGCTCGTCCACGACCGTGGTGGCCGGCGTAAGCACCGGGCCGCCACCGGCGATGGAGGTATCGAACGCCGCCGCATAGACGAACGGCTTGAACGCGGAGCCCGGCTGGCGGCGGGCCAGCGCGCGGTTGAGTTGGCTCTGCCCGTAGTTGCGTCCGCCGATGAGCGCCTTCACTTCGCCCGTGCGCGGGTCCAGCGCTACCAGAGCCACTTGCGCCATCGGGGGCAGCTCGCCCTTGGCCAGTTGCTGCTTGCGCCATTTGGCGTAACGCGCGCCGAGTAGCTTATCCACTTCGCGCATGCCGATGTCCACGGCCTGCGCGGCGGCGCGCTGCACGTCCGCATCCAGCGTGGTGTAGATGCGATAGTTCTGCGAGTTCAGGTCGGACTCGGACATTTTGTCCAGCAGGTGATCTTTCACCAAGTCCACAAAATACGGCGCGGAGCCCGTCTCCAGCGTGCCGCTGATGATGTGCCACGGTTCGCGCTTGGCCGCGTCCGCGGCTTCGGGCGAGACCTGGCCGTTCTCGACCATCTGCACCAGCACGCGATCGCGCGCTTCGCTGGCGCGTTCCAGGTGGCGTTCCGAAGTGGAGTAGCGGTTCGGCGAGCGCACGATGCCTGCGAGAAACGCGCATTCCGACAGTGACAGGTCGCGTACGTCCTTATCGAAGTAGGTGCGCGCGGCTTCGCCGAATCCGCGGATGGCAAAGCTGCCGCGGTGCCCCAGATAAATCTTGTTGGCGTAGAGCTCGAAGATTTGCTGCTTGTTGAAGCGATGCTCGAGTTGCAGCGCGACAAATGTCTCCGAAAATTTCCGCCGCCACGACGCGAAGGAGAATACACGCCGCGAAGCTTCGGGCGCGGAGAAAAAATAGCTTCGCGCCGCCTGCATGGAAATCGTGCTAGCGCCTTCGGTGCGGTCGGAGCGCTTCATGTTGGCCCATGCCGCGCCCAGCACGCGGATGGGATCGAAGCCGGGGTGCTCGAAGAAGCGCTTGTCTTCGGCGGAAAGCACTGCGTCCACCAGATACTTGGGCAGGTCTTCGAATCGCACGGTGCGGCTTTTTTCGCGCAGGTCACCGCTCAGGTTGGTCAGAGGCTCGGGCTCCAGTTCGGCGTTGGTGTAGGATTTTCCATCGGAAAGGCCGCTGATCCGCGAAATCGCGCTGCCGGAGAAATCAATGCGCACCGGCGTACCGCCGGAAAAATAGGAATCCTTGCCGGGACGCACTTCCAGCGAATAGGCCACCTCGCGATAAGTGCCAATGGTGCTGCCGCCCTCCGGCGCGGTGTAGCCCGCGCGTTGCAGGTAGGACGCCAGGTCGTCCGATCTAGCCGGCTGGCCCACGGAAATCATGCGCGGCCCAGTGAACACGCGCGCCGTATTTTCCGTGGCCTCGCCGGAAAGGCGCTGGTCGATCATCCGCGAGTAGTGAACGTAGAGATAAACGAAGAGGACCGCGCTGAAGGCAAACAGGCCGAGGAGCGACTTGAGGATGAAAAGACCCTGCCGCGTAGACCAGAAACCCTTCGTAAGACGTATGCGCAAATCCAGCCACCCTGGGCCGGGACAGAGTCCGGCCTGTGAAGTTCGATGCAGGCTGGGCATCAATGGTTCGCAGCGCCGCCGCTACGGGCTGCGCCGCGCGCTCGCGAAAGCGCTAGGTCAGCGGCCGGTCACCCGCGTTCGGATTAAAGTTCAGCGTGAACTGGTACACAAAAAGGCTCACCGGCACACTGTATTTGAGAGAAATATTCACGGCTCGCCCGCTGTATTCCACGCGGATATCGTCGCGACGTATGGGCGGCACGGCCTTGGGCTCGTTCTCCTTGACCACCTTCCAGATGACTTCGCGGATCTCATCCTCGGTCTTGCGGTTGACCACGGCGGTGCGCGCCTCATTAACCATCGCGTCCTGAATCCAGTAGTTGTTCATGTATGCCGGCGCCACCTGAAACAACGTATAAAAAATCGCCGCGATGATCAGCAGCGAGATGATGGATTTAATCTTGCCCGCGCCGCGCTGACGATTTCCGCTCATAGTCCTCCTCCCGCGCTGTCGTTCTGACTCGCCCCCAACGAAGCCATCGGCCCGAAGGGCCAATCCCTTCGCCGTACTTTAGTGACGAATCCCTCTAGTCCGCGTGCCGAAGGTACCTGATTCAAAATCGTAGCACCGC
>DASYRO010000091.1:0-4853 GCA_036004385.1 Candidatus Acidiferrales bacterium | reverse complement strand
TTTTCGCGGCGGATGTGCTGCTCGCGAGTGGCCAGCGTGAGGCAGAAACCGCGGCGGCCCTCTTTGTCCGTGGTCTGTCCGGCCAAACGCCCGGGCATTTGACGGACGAATTTTTCCTTCGTCGCGATGACGCCCGCGTAGGGCCCACCGTAGCTGGGCGGCATGCCGAAGCTCTGCGCTTCCAGCGCCACAATATCGGCCTCCGCCGGTGGACGCACAATACCCAGCGACACTGGTTCGGCGATGGCCACGACCAGCAGCGCTCCGCAGCTGTGCGCGATTTCCGCGAGCTGGGGCACCTGTTCGAGCACACCGAAGAAATTCGGCGATTGCACGACAATGGCTGCCACTTCACCATCGGCCGACTTACGCAACGCGTCGAAGTTCGCCTGCCCGCTCGATGCATAGCCGATTTCTTCCACCTGGAGCCCTGTGTTTTTCGCGTAGGTTTGCATCACTTGCCGATATTCGGGATGTACTGTCCGGGCGGTCAAAATTCGGCGGCGCCCGGTGAGTCTCTCAGCCATCAGCACAGCTTCCGTCAGCGCTGTGGAACCGTCATACATCGAAGCGTTGGCCACTTCCTGCCCGGTGAGCTGGCACATCAGTGTCTGGAATTCGAAGATGGCCTGCAAAGTGCCCTGGCTGATTTCCGCCTGGTAGGGCGTGTAGGATGTAAGAAATTCTCCTCGCTGAATCAACGCGTCCGTCACCACCGACCGGTGATGGTGGTAAACGCCCGCGCCTAGAAACGACGTATATCCACGGGAATTTTCTGCTGCGCGGCTGCGGAAAAATTCGATGATCTCCATTTCGGAAAACGGCCCCGGCACTTCCAGCGCCTGTTTTAGGCGCAAGGATTCGGGTATGGATTGAAACAACTGGTCGAAGGATTGAAGACCGATGGCGCGCAGCATTTCGCGCCGCTCGGAATCACTTTTCGGGAGATAGCGCATCAGGCCGAGGTTTCCTTCTGTTTCTCCGCGATGTACGCCTGGTAGGCGGCGGCATCCATCAGGGAATTCACCTCGGAGGGATTTGAGAGCTTGATCTTGATGAGCCACGCGGCGCCGTGTGGATCCTGGTTGATTTTTTCCGGCTCGTTAGTCAGCACGGTGTTCGCCTCGGTCACTTCGCCGGAAGCCGGCGCATAGATTTCGCTGACCGCCTTCACCGATTCGACGGTGCCGAACGACTGTCCGGCAGTGACCTTCGCGCCGACTTTCGGCAACTCGACGAAGACAACGTCGCCCAGTTCGTTCTGCGCGTAATCCGTGATGCCGATCGTTCCTGTCGCGCCGGCCACTTTGATCCACTCGTGTTCTTTTGTATAGCGGCAATCCTGTGGGTACATCGTCGCTCCTTGACGACGCGCCGACCGGCTACTTCGGGCGCTTGTAAAACGGCAGCGGCACGATGCGCGCCGCGGCCTGGTGGTTGCGAATGCCGATTTGAATCTGCGTGCCCGCCTTGCTCAGTGTCACAGGCACGTAGGCCATGCCAATGTTTTTGCCGAGGAACGGCGCCGGGGAACCGCTGGTGACGTGCCCGACCTGTTGGCCGCTGTGTATCACGGGATAGCCATCCCGGGCAATCAGCTTGTCCACCATCTCAAAGCCCACCAGTACACGTTGCAGGCCCTGTTGTTTCTGTTGTGCGAGCGCGGCGCGGCCCAGGAAATCGCCTTTATCCATTTTGCAAATCCAGCCGAGGTTCGCTTCCCAGACGGTCGTCGTGTCGTCAATTTCGTGGCCGTAAAGGCACATGCCGGCTTCCAGGCGCAGGGTATTGCGCGCGCCAAGCCCGCAGGGAATCAGCTCGGCAGATTCGCCGTGTTCCAGCAGCGCATACCACATCGTTTCGGAATGTTCAGGCGCGAAGTAAATCTCAAATCCGTCCTCGCCGGTGTAGCCCGTGCGCGCGATGAGGCAATCGACCCCATTTATTTCGCCATGCGTGAAGTGGTAGTACTTGATAGCTTCCAATGGCACCTTGGTGAGAGGCTGTAGAATGCTCAGCGCCTTCGGCCCCTGTAGAGCGAGTTGCGTATACTGCTCGCCGACGTTTTCCACGATCGCCCTGGCGTCGTTATAGCGAACGATGTGTTCGTAATCCTTGTCCTGGTTGCTGGCGTTGACGCAGAGAAAATAATGCGTCTCGGACATTTTGTGGACAAGTAGGTCGTCCACGAAAGTGCCCTGCTTGGTCATCAGGCCGGAGTAGTGCGCCTGCCCGACAGCGAGCTTTGCCGCGTTATTGCATGAAACTTTTTGCACCAATTCCAGCGAGCCCGGCCCGCGAATGACGATTTCTCCCATGTGGCTGACGTCAAAAAGGCCCGCGGCTGTGCGCACCGCGCGGTGTTCGGCGAGAATGCCAGTGTATTCGACGGGCATATCCCATCCGCCGAAGTTGACCATCTTGGCCCCGAGGCGCCGGTGCGTTGCGTTGAGCGCGGTCTTGCGCAGTTCAGTGGTAACCGGAGTCGTCACAGAAGAATCTCAGCGAATGCGGCAAGCAGGCGAAAGTAACATGCGCTCCACAGAGTGTCAAGGAACCGCCGTGCATGCGCGAAATCGCGCGCGGGAAACTTGCGGCTTGTCGCCGCGCGGCGCGTGGAATATAGTTGGCGCAGAGGGCGCAATGCTGGGAAAAGAAGTCGTCTGCATGCAGTGTGACCAGCCCGAGCGGGCGTGCACGTGCGACAAGTTCTGCTACATGTGCAAAGGCGAATTCGGCGTGCGCCTATGCGAGGACGGGCTCTACTATTGTCCCGATTGCCGCGAAGCCTGCGACATTCGGGTCGCGGAGAGCCATGGCTAAGGAGCTCACGCGGGCTGAATTCCGCTTTCCGCCGGATTCTCAACTCGTCCTCGGTGTCGTTGCCGCCGCCGAGCATTTCGGGCAGCGCATGCATCTGGGCGATTCGGCGGTACACGATTTGATGCGCGCTGCACAAAACGCCTGCCAGAGCACTTTCCAACTCATATCAGACAAATCGGCCACGCTCGGTGTGGTTATTACGGAGTTTACCGATCGTGTCGAAATTTCCATCGAGCATCAAGGGGAAGCGCTGCCAACGGCGGGGCTGGACACGTTTCTGGACGCCGTGGCCGAAGGCGCAGAATCCGATCAGCTTTCCGGCTCGATGCTGATGACCTTGGTCGACCGCGTGCAGTATCAGACAGAAGCCGGCACGCAGCGCATGACTCTGATCAAAAACGCTCCCGCCTCTTCCCCGAAAAAATAGTTCCGCGGCGACAATTCCTACATTTTGACTGCGAACGTATTCCGCTGCAGCAGCGCCTTCATCATCTCGTCGGAGATGTTCATCTGCACGTTCATGCGTTCGCCGCGCGGCGTCACCTTGATCTCGTCCAGCGTCTTAGCCAGGTCCGGATTATTCGGATTTTCCTGATAGCGCCGGTAAAGCAGCCCGGCTTGCAGGATGGACGCGAACAAGTTGGCGTCGTCCGGTGATTCGCAGACGGCCTGAAAGCGCGCGTCAATTCCGTGCTCGGCTTCCACGGAAATGGTCAGCGCGCGGATTTTGGCGATCAGCTTGGGAGCATCCGGAAATTGCGCGGCTTCGGGAATGAGCTGCTGCACGGCCAGTCGCGTGAAGCTCTGGTCGAGCACGCCCCAGATCACTCCGCGCCCGTTCACTTCTTGAATCAGCGGATATATATGTTCGTTGCGCAGCAAACTCTCTTCTGCGCCGAAGCGCACCTCGATTAATTTTTCGAGGATGGCGCGGTGGCCGAACGCCGCGGTGTTGGAATCCACAAAGAAGAAGAAAATGTCGCTGGGGCCGACGCCGCTGCCGAACGCGAAGAGCGTGTAGCCGCGCACTTTTGCTGTCGGCAGCTTCTGCTGCTTGAAGAAAGCTTCCGCGGATTCCGGCGCGAATTGTCCCAGTGCGACGCCCACGACCTGCTCCCCTTGCTCGGCGGTCGCTGCCGTTACGCTCCACACCACTTCGTTGACCTGGCGATTGGGGTCGATGCCCGCCGAAGCGAGAAATGCTTCGAATTGCCGGAAGCGGCTCGGCAACATCTGGTCTTTGAGCTGCGCGTACCAACTGTACTTGCGCGCCGTTTTCAAATCCGCATACGCCACTTCGCCGACCTCTTTAGGAAACAGACCAATGATGTCCGGCTGGACTGTTCCGCCAAAACACGGCGCAGACCCAACGGCGGCCGTGAAGGCGAGAATCGCTCCGAGAAGAATGATTTGAAGTTTTAGCATCATTTCTTTGAACCCGATCCGTCGCACAGGGTTGTGCGGCGATTTAATCGGCTGTCACCGGGCTTCCTGCGAGCCGCGCTTCCAATTCCGTGGACTTCGCTTTCATTTGTGTTGTGTATGCGGCGTCCGTCAGCGAGTCGAGATTGATAGACACATTCTCGAGCGCGCCGCGCACTGCCGCAGCAGCCATCAGCCGCCCGACGCGCAGGTCGGAAATCATCGCCGCGCCGGAGATGGATTCCAGTTGCCCCAGCCGCTCGTACACGACCAGTGCGGCTTCCGCCACTTGCATGGGCACGTCGGCGGCGCCCTTCGTAGCTCGTTGTATGGCTTCTTCGCGCCGGGCTTGCTCGTCCGGCGATTCCTTCGGCAGCTTGAACGCGGCCAGCACGCTTTCGTACGACGCGGCGTCGCGGTCAATGGCATCGGCCAGCGCAGTTGCGGCTTTGCGCAAATCGTCCACGGCTGCGCTCAACTGCTCCACAAACGCGGCCTGCGATTTCTTCTTGCGCGAAAGTCCCGCCACCATCTGCCCCAGGCTCGCGGCCAGCGCACCGGCGAGCGCGGCGACAGAACCGCCGCCGGGCGTAGCCGCGGGCTCGGCA
>DASYRO010000090.1:0-9209 GCA_036004385.1 Candidatus Acidiferrales bacterium | reverse complement strand
GACTCATCGTCCACTTCCACTCCAGCCGTTCGAGTTTTTTCTGCCAGCGTTTCGGTTCGGCCACGCCGTAGCGAATGAATCCGACAAGCAGCGCCGGAGCGCCGCCCAGCGCGAACATCGCGCGCCAGCCGTAGTGGCTGCCGATGAAGTAGTTCGCGATGGAGGCCAGAAAAATTCCGAAATAGTAGCCGGTGTGGAGATAGCCGGCGGCCATCTTGCGGCGGTCTTCGGGCCATTCTTCGGCGACGAACGTGCCGCCCATGGACCACTCTCCGCCGATACCGATGCCTGCCAGCAAACGGAACGCGGCCAATTCCCAGACGTTGGTGGCCACGGCACCGAGAAAGGTGAACAGCGAATAGCAGAGCACGGTCAGCGCCAAAGTGCGCACGCGACCGAAGCGGTCGGCGATGGGACCCCACAGCAGCGAAAGTCCCCAGCCGACCAGGAACAGCGCGAAGAGCAGCCCGCCGTAGTAGCCGACGTTGGCCGACGTGGCCTGAATTCCTGAGCGCGGTAGCAAATCGGTGAGCGCGGGCACCATCACCAGCGCATAGATGAACGAGTCCATGCCATCCAGCGCCCAGCCGAGCCAGGAGGCCCAGAAGCCGCGGATTTGATTTTGGGTGAGAGGAGTTTTTGGCATCGTAGAGCAATGGCAAGACAAGCAGATCCCTCGGGCCTATCTCACTATGTGGGATTCGGCCCTCGGGATGACACCATACTGCCCTCAATCAAAAGCCGCTACTGATCCTGCCAGGTCGGGATGCGGCCGGGCGTGTAGGGAGCGCCGGCAGCTTCGAGCGTTTTTTCCAGCTTGGTCAGATCCGTCTCCACCAGCAGGCGCAGCGCGGCCAGTTGAACCGCGAATTCCTGCGCGGCGATGGCGTAGGCGTCCAGGTGCGTCTGCGTCGGCCGAGAGATCGATTGCCGCTGATCGCCGGCGATGCCGCCGACGCGTTCGGAAATTGCCGGCGGAGTGTTCTCATTGCGCTGGCGGAGCGAAGTATCGCCACGCAGCGCGCGAAGAATTTCATTGACGCGCTTATCCAGCGTATCGGCTTGCTCGCGCACTTTCAAATCCAGCGACGGCGTTTCCTGAATGGCGCGCTTGATGAGTCCGAGGCGCGTCTTCGTGGTGTTGGCCACGTCCAGCGCGCCGTTGACGGCGCGTTGCAGCTTGACAACTTTCTGTTGGAACGCGTGCAGCGCGGCGCGGTCTTCGGGCTTCATGGATGCCTGGCCTTCGACGACCACGTTAAACGTCTGCTCACCGGGGAGCGGGGTGAGCGCGCCGTCCACGCGCTTGGCCAGCGTGACTTTATACGTGCCCGGCATTACCAGCGGGCCGCCGGGCGGTTCGAAAAAGCCTTCTTCCCCGCCGCCGCCGGCACCGCCACCTCCTCCTCCGGGACCACCTGCACCGCGCTCGGGCGGCAGGTTCGCCGCGGGCTCGCGCAAGTCCCAGGTGACACGCTGGAGGCCGGGCGTGGCCGAACCATTCAAGCGGCGGACGACGCGGCCCGTCGAATCGGTGACGGTGAGGATCAGCGCCGGCGCTTCTTCTTCGTCTTCCGCGCGCAATTCATCGGCGGAGGGATAGCGCAGCGCTTCATTCTTCCGCCCCGCTTCGCGTTCCGCGTCCTGGCGGCGCTGCTTTTTCGTTTTGGGCGCTTCTTTCAGGAAATAAGTGATGGTGGCGCCGACGGGCGGATTTTCCGCGGTGAAATACGTTTCGCCCTGAAAGCCTTTGCCGCGCCCGCCGATGGGCGAAGCTGGGATAAACATCAGCGCGTCACGCACGGGGAAGATGGAGCTTTCCGCTGCAAACGTTTCCATCTTCACGGCCCGCAGCGGGGAGTAGTCATCCAGGATGTAGAAGCCGCGGCCGAACGTGGCCACGGCGAGATCGTTCATCTGCTTGTGTATTGCCAGGTCCTTCACGGCGATCGTGGGGAAACCGCCGCGGAGGCGAATCCACTTCTGCCCGCCGTTCGTCGAAAAGAACAAACCGAATTCCGTGCCCACAAAGAGCAGATTGGCGTTGATGTGATCTTCGGCGATGGCGTACACCGGCCCGTTGGCGGGCAGGTCACCCTTAATGGATGTCCACGTCTTGCCGCTGTCGGTGCTCTTGAGCAGGTAGGGCGCGAAGTCGCTGTTCTTGTGATTGTCGAAGGCCGCGAACACGGTGTTGACGTCATGCTGGGAGGCAAGCAGACGGCTGACAAATGTGTTGTCCGGCACGCCGGAGAATTTTTCGATTTTCCGCCAGGTCTTGCCGCCGTCTTCCGTGACGTGAATCAAGCCGTCGTCGGTGCCGACGTAGATGACGCCTTCCTTTTTCGCCGATTCCGTCAGCGCCGTGCAATTGCCATAGAGCGAAGTGGACGCGCTCTTGGCGATGGCGTCCGGGCCCCAAACTTTGCCCATGACGGGAAGTTTGTTGCGGTCAATTTCGCGGGAAAGCTCGCCGCTGACGGCCTTCCACGTGTCGCCGCGATCATCGCTGCGGAAAAGTTTGTTGGCGGCGAAATAGAGCCGCGTGTGCGCATGCGGGCTGATGAGAATCGGCGAATCCCAATTCCAGCGCAGGCCCATCTCGCCCTTGCCTTCTTGCGGCTGGATGCCCAGGCGCTCGCCGGTGCGGCGGTCGAAGCGCACGAGGCCGCCGTGCTGGCTTTCCGCGTACACGATGTTGGGATCTTCCGGGTCCACCACCGAGCGGAAGCCGTCGCCGCCCTGCGTCACGAACCAGTCGTAGTTGTTGATCGAGTTATTGCGGCTACGCGCCGGGCCGCCGAGGCTGAAGTTGTCCTGCGTGCCGCCATACACGTTATAGAACGGCGCGGCGGTGTCCACGGTGACCGCATAGAACTGCGTAATGGGCAGATTGCTGAAGAAGCGCCAGTTCGCCCCGCGGTCGTACGATTCATACAGGCCGCCGTCGCAACCCACCAACATGTGATCCGTGTTCGCGGGATCAATCCACATTGCGTGGTTATCTACGTGTTTCGAGCGGCTGCCGAGCGAGCGCAGATTTCTGCCGCCCTCGTCGGAGGTCATGATGTTGACGTTCATCACGTAAATGCGGTCCGCGTCCTTGGGATCGGCGAAGATTTTCCCGTAGTACATAGCCGTGGTGTCGTATTCATTGCGGCGTTCCCATGTGGCGCCGCGGTCGGCAGAACGATACGTTCCGCCGCGACGGTTGCCAGCTTCAATCTGCGCGTAGATGACGCGCGGATCCGCGGGAGAAATGGCCAGTCCGATGCGTCCGATATCTTCTCCGCCGCCGCCACCGCCTGGACCGCCTGCGCCGGGCGCTCCGCCCGGCCCACCGGGCAGACCGCCACGAAGTTTGGTCCATGTTGCGCCGCCATCCACGGATTTGTGCAGACCGCTTTCCGGGCCGCCGTTGATGAGCGTCCAGACGTGACGCCGACGCTGCCACGCCGCGGCGTAAATCGTGTCCGGATTCTGCGGGTCCATGGCGATGTCGGTCACGCCGGTGTTTTCACTAATGGTGAGCACGGCCTTCCATGTTTTGCCGCCGTCGGTTGTTTTGTAGAGGCCGCGGTCGCCGCCGGGCCCCCACAGCGGGCCTTGCGCGGCGACGTACACGACATTGGAATCGCGCGGGTCGACGATGATTTTGCCGATGTGCTCGGAATTCTTCAGGCCCATGTTGCGCCACGTGCGCCCGCCGTCCTCGGAGCGATAGACACCGTCGCCGTAGCCCACGCTGCGCTGGCTGTTGTTTTCGCCGGTGCCGACCCACACGATGGATGGATTTTTCGGGTCAAGCGTAATCGCGCCAATGGAGTAGGAGCCTTCATTTTCAAAAACCGGAGTCCAAGTGATTCCGGCGTTGGTTGTCTTCCACACGCCGCCCGAAGCGGCAGCGACAAAAATATTGGTGGAATCCTGCGGATTCACAGCGAGAGCGGCTATGCGACCGGACGTCACGGCGGGCCCAATGGAACGCAGACGAAGGCCGTTGAAGGTGCGCGCAGACATCGGGCCGCCGCGCTCTTCCTCGCCCTGAGCGGAACGAACGGGCCCGCCCTCTTGGCCCGCAGCGCTCGGCGCGCGCTGCGCCTGAGCCGCTGGAGCCTGCTGCGCCGCAGCGGGTTGCTGTTGAGGCGGCGCGGGAGCTTCAGCTTTTTTCGCAGGAGGCTGCGTCGTCGGAGCCTGGGCCAGAAGAAATGTCGAGTACGCCAGACAAGAAATCAAAAACGCGCCAGCTAGAAGTTGGCGGCACAAAGCAAAACGCGGGATAGGCACGGTGCGACCCTCCTGAATCAAATCTATTTCTGAGAAACAGCAAGGACAGACGTGGTCGTCTGTCCTACGAGAAGAGACCCAGCCGGCGGCCGACGCTGGTGCGTAACCGTCCCCACGCTGCGCCGAAGATCCCGCCAGCGGATTCGCGGGATTTGACAACCCAACCTTCTTCCAGTTCCGCAAGGTACGAATAGGTCACGGGCACCACGAGCAGCGTCAAGAGCAAACAGAGCGTCTGTCCGCCGATGATAGTGACGGCGATGGACGCGCGCTGCTCGGAGCCAGCGCCGATGCCGATGGCAACGGGAATCAGCCCGGCCACAATCGAAAATGTGGTCATCAGGATGGGCCGCAGGCGGACGCGGTTGGCTTCCAGAATCGCTTCGCGGAGCGGCGAGCCGGAGCGGCGCAGGATGTTGGTGTAGTCCACCTGCAGAATTCCGTTTTTCTTGACGATGCCCAGCAGCAGGAAGATGCCGAGAGAACTCCACAAACTCAGCGAGCGGTTCGTGACCCATAAAGAGAACAGCGCGAAGGGAATGCTCAGCGGCAGCGTCAACATGATGATGAAGGGATGCGAGAAGCTTTCGAACTGCGACGCCAGCACCATATACATGAAAATCGAAGCCAGCAGCACGGCCAGCAGCATGTTGGTCGTGGTCTCTTCCAGAATTTTCACCTGGCCGCTGAAAACGAAGTTATATCCCGGTGGCAAGGTGACTTCCTTGATGGCCCGCGCCGTGGCAGCCGCCCCGGCATCGAGCGCGTATCCCGTGGCGATGTTGCCGCCGACGGACACCTGGAATTCGCGGTTGTAGCGCTGGATGGTGGCGGGTCCCGCGCCGCGCTGCACGGTGGCCACATTCTCCAATCGTACCAGGCCCACTTTGCTGGAGGGCACCATCAGGCGGGCCAGCACGTCAGGATTATCGCGCTGCTGCGGCACGAGCTGCATGGTCACCGGATACTGCTCCGACCCTTCTTTGTACGTGGAAATTTCGTCCTGGCCGGAGTACATCAAGCGCACGGCCGTAGAAATGTCCGTCATGCGCACGCCGAGATCGGCAGCGCGCTGGCGATCCACTTTCACCTGCAACTCCGGCTGGTTCAAGTTGAGCGAAGGATTGACGTCCACCAGCCCGGGGAATTCGCGCATCTTCGCGGCGACTTGCTTGGAGAGCTCGACGAGCTTATCCATGTCCGGCCCGCGAATAATCGCGCGCACCGGCGAATACATCTCTCCGCCGAGCACGGAAGGCAGCCGCACGCTGAAGACAATGTTGTTGTACGTGCTCAGCATCCGGCGGATTTCCCCGGCCACCTGCATGTGCGACTTCTTGCGCTCGCTGGCGGGCACCAGGCGGATGTAGAACCGCGCGCGATTGCTGGTGCCCCAGGTGGCCGCCTGCACAAACTCCACCTCCGGGTTCTTCTCCATCTTGTGCACAATCTCCGTAACGGTGGAGACGGTGCGGTCCAGCGCCGTGCCCTCCGGCAGGCTGACGTTGGCCATTAGCTCGCTCTGGTCGTCCGGAGGAATCCAGTCGCGGCCGACGACCGGATAGAGGAGCCACGTGGAGCCAAACACCGCGGCGCAAATCAGCAGCACGGCGACTCGATGGTCCAGCGCCCAGACCAGCGTGCGGTTGTAAAACGTCTCGATGGCGTGGAAGAAGCCCACTTCGCGCGAGCGGGCATGGCCGCCTTCGGCCGCCGCGGAACGCACCTTCAGGAAGCGCGAGCTCATCATCGGAGTGAGCGTGAAACTCACCAGTAACGACACCATGATGGCCATGGCCATGGTCCAGCCGAAAGAGTTGACGTATCGGCGGGCATAGCCGGTCATGAAGGCGATGGGCAGAAAGATAATTACCAGCGAGAGCGTGGTGGCCATCACCGCGGGGCCGATTTCGCGCGTGGCTTCGATGGCCGCGCGCTTGCGCTCGATGCCCTTCTCTTCCATGTAGCGGAAAATGTTTTCGAGCACGATGATGGCGTCGTCAATGACGATGCCGACGGCGAGAGTCAGCGCCAGCAAGGTCATGTTGTTCAGCGTGAAATCCATGTACCGCATCAGCGTGAATGTGGCGATGATGGACGTTGGAATGGCCAGCGCGGCGATAATCACGGCGCGCCAGTTGCGAATAAAAAACAGCACGACGATGCTGGCCAGGATGCTGCCCAGCGTGAGGTGTTCTAGCAGCGAATCCACGGACGCGCGGATGAAAACGGAATTGTCGCGGATGGTGACCAGCTCTACGCCGGGCGGCAGCTCATCTTTCATCCCAGCCAGGCGCGCTTTCACCGCGTCGGCCACGCGCACCGTATTCATGCCGGACTGCCGGCGGATATCCAGAGTCACCACTTCACGCGGCTGGTCTCCCTTGCTGGAGAGAATGGACCAGCTGCGCAATTCTTCCGCGCCGTCTTCGACTGTGGCCACGTCTCTCACGCGCAGAGGAGCGCCGCCGCGGTTGGCGATGATGATGTCCGCAAACTGTTCCGAAGAGCTGACGCGGCCCAGCGTGCGCAGGCCGAGGTCCTGCTCGCCGCGCACCATGCGCCCGCCGGGGGCTTCGATGTTCTCGTTGCGCACGGCATTGCGCACGTCGAGCACGGAGAGGTTTTGCGCGGTGAGCCGTTCGGCGTCCATCAGGATGCGGATTTGGCGGCCTTGCCCGCCGGAAAGACTGACTTCGCCGACGCCGTCCACGGTCTGAATCGCGCGGCGCACAATTTTGTCGGCGATTTCCGTCAGCTCGCGGCGATTGGATGAGCCCGCGCGGGCCGCCACCAGCAGCGTCATGATGGGGTCGGAGTCAGGATCCGATTTGCGAATCACGGGCGGGAGAATATTGGGAGGCAGGCGGTTGAGCGCGCCGGCTACCTTTTCGCGGATGTCCTGCGTGGCGCCGTCAATATCGCGTTCGAGCACGAATGTTACGGTGAAGCGGGCATTGCCCTCCGTGGCGTACACGTTCATCTCATCAATGCCGTTCACGGTGGAGATGGCATCTTCCAGCGGCAGCACGACGCTGGTGACCATTTCCGGTGGGCTGGCACCCGGAAGGTTGATGTTGACGTTTACCGTGGCGGGATCGGCGCGCGGAAAAAGGTCCACGCCGAGAGTGCGGTACGAGAAAAGGCCCAACGTCGCCAGGAAGGCGATGAGCATGACCGCGAACACCGGCCGGTTGACGCAGACTTCCGCCAGCTTCATGACTTATTCCTTCGCTTCCTTCGCGGGCGCTTCTTTCACCACGGCGCCGGAGAACAACTCGCCCTTCACGGCCATGGCCACCCGCTCGCCGGCGGCAAGGCCCTTGAGGATTTCCATCTGCGCATCCTTGCGCGCGCCGGCCTGAATTTCCCGCTCTTCCACCTTGGAATCTTTCAGCACAAAAACTTTATAAATGCCGTAGCGGTAGCTGACCGCGCGTTCCGGCACCATGAGCACTTTTTCGGTGAGGTCGCTGGGGATGGTGGCCTGGATGAAAAAACCGGGCTTCAAGCGGTTGTCGCCGTTGGGGATGAGCGCTTCGACTTCAAACGTTCGCGTCTCTTGCGCGACGGCCGGGTTGATGCGCGAAACTTTGCCGTGAAACGCCTCATTGGGAAACGCTTCCACGTGTACTTCCACGGGCGCGCCGGTCTTGACCACGCCGGCCCATTTTTCCGGCACGGCCAGGCGCGCGCGCAGCGTATCCGTGCGCACCACCACGGCTATGGGGCTCTGCACGCGGACGAATTCTCCGGCGCTGACGCGGCGCTGCTTGATGGAACCGGGAAACGGCGCGCGAATGCTGGCGTCGGCGAGTTTCTTTTCCGCCAGCCGCACGGCGGTTTCGCTGGACTGGAGTTGCGCCTTGAGTTGCTCCACTTCCTGCAAAGCCAGGTCGTGCGTGGCGCGGGCGCCCTTGTACCGCGAAGACGCCTCGTCGAGCTGCTGCTGCGAAATCAGTTTTTCCTTATAGAGCTGTTCGGCGCGGCGGAATTTCTGTTCGGCGTCAAACATATCCGCGGCGGCGCGCTGCACGCTGGCCACTTGCGAAGGATCGCGAGGCAGCGGGTCGGCAGGACCCAGTCCGAGCCGCGCGCGCACCTGCAGCACCGCGGCGCGCTGGCGGTCCAGCTCGTAGCGCAGCTCGACGGGATCGAGCGTGACCAGCACCTGACCCTGCCCCACGCGATCGCCCACGTCAGACAGAACTTTCTCCACGCGACCTTCCACTTGCGAGCTGACCACGCTCTCTTCCAGAGGAAACAGCGAGCCCACGGCCTGCACGCTCCGTGGCACAGACCGCTCCGTCACCGTGAACACGCGCACGTCGATGGGATTGGTGGAATCGCCGCGCACGCTCGTTTCCCGCGTGCGCGAGCAGCTCGCCGCAAAAACGAGAGCGAAAATCGCGCCGGTTACGAGAAGGAGAGAGCCTTCGCTTCGCTTAGAATGACGACGATCAGGAATCAGGATTACCACCCCTCCCCGCCCCGGGCCAAACCGAGGGACAGAGACAAACTACCACACCCCAGTTGGACGCAACGTGTTGCATTCGAGTTACATTCTCGGCCCTACGGCTCGCCGCCTCCCGCTTTCGGCGAGGTGTCCTTCTTCATGAACTTTTCGAACCAGTAGCGCAGATAAAGCTGCGTGCGCGCGAAATTCGAGGGTTTGGACGTCGTGCCGTGGAATTCGTCGTTGAAGCGGACCATGGCCGTGGGCACCTTGCGGACGCGCAGTGCCTCGTAAAATTCTTCCGTCTGCGAAATCGGCGTGCGCAGGTCGTTGACGCCAGTCATCAGCATGGTCGGCGTCTTCACGTTGCCGACGTACATCAATGGCGAACGCGCGAGATGCTCGCTGGGGTCTTCCCACGGCAGCTTCTTAAAATTGCGATACCACGAGGAGCCGTCGGTGGTGC
>DASYRO010000089.1:0-3864 GCA_036004385.1 Candidatus Acidiferrales bacterium | reverse complement strand
GAAATGGCGCGGCTGTATCACGTCGCCAAAGCGCGCAAGAGTCCGGTGTGGACGGAATACCTGGCCTCGCTGGGAATTGAGGACACGGTTGAAGATTACGTGGCGAAGAAAGACCGGCTGGTGATTTTCCGGCTGGACCCCACGAGCGAGAAAACACCTGCTCCGGTGAAAACGGACCTGATTTGGGTGTGGGCGGTGATGGCGATTGCAGTGTGGGCGATTTGGAAAGTCACGTAGGGGCGCAGCCCCTAGGCCTCGGGGCTACGCCCCTACAGTTCGGACAGCTAGAAAGCGTGCGCCACGACTAGTCGGCTTTGGCGGCTGGCTTGGCCATGCCGTTAAAGTGGATGGTGATGCGGAAGCCATTGGTGCCGCTCATGTCGTATTTCTCACCGTGGCCTTCGTAATAGTGACGCTTATTGCGCCACATGCGGAAGCCGTCATTGCCCTGCGCGGCCCAATACTTCAGATTCTTGATCACCACTTCCTGTTTGGGGTCGTTGTTATTGGCGGAGACGCGCTCGAGGATCACTTCGCCCTTGCCGTTGCCGAGCGCAGCGCGCGCCGTGTCGCCCTTCACGTCCCAGATGATGGGCACGACGTCCACGCCCTTCACTTCCCATTTCATCGGATAAAGCTGAAACAGGATGTCGGTCATGGCCGCCTGCTGCTCTTTGCTCACGCTGGGGTCGAAGTTAACGACGAGCCAGTCGGCCTTGCCCTTGGCCCATTCCGCGCCAAGGTCGCCGGCCAGCCACACCTTCACGCCGTCGAGCTTGGTGGATTTGTAGTAGCCCTTGTCCACGACCAGCACGTTATTGAATTTGCAGAAGTGCTGGCTGCCGTGCTCGGTGGCTTTGCCGAAATAGCAGGGGCAGAATTGATCGCAACTGCACGCCTCAATGTAACTGGCGGTGATGTCGAAGTCGGGCTTGGCGGCCGGCGCAGCTTTCTTGGCTTGGCTGGGCATGCCGTAATGGGCCAGGGTCACGCCCGCAGCCAGGCACAGACAGAGCAACAACCAGAATGCGCGACGCATGATCACCTCCGGAGGTAGACACGTCATTTACGATTTGGCTGGCTGTGCGGATTTTACGACGCGGCCGCTCAGGAAGCAAGAGTGAGAGCGGGTGGAGGGTTCTGGGTTTAGGGTGTAGGCACCCTCACTCGGTATCGTTAGCAAACCGCTCGAATGGTGTCAATTTTTCGCGGGCGTGAGCTTTTTTCACACAGCGCGCGAATTCGTCGCCGTCGCCGGCAAGAAAATCGCCACAATAGTTCTTCAAATCATAAGCCAGATCGCGAAAAGCTTCGAGCGGGTCGTCGGAAACGCGCGGGTATTTATTTCCGCCATTTGAACCGAGAAGCGCGTGCATGTAGGCTTCGTGCGTTAGAGTGAGATTGCCTATATGGTAGGTGACCAAGCCCAAGGAGAATCGGAAGTGAAGTTCCAGCCTGCGATCGTTTCTGACGTACTCGCCGCTGGCGAACTTCCCTCCGCTTCCGATACCGGATAATCCTTCAACGAAGACATAACCTTGCGGCTGTAGGACGGCGTTGAGTATTTCGCAGCCGTTGCGGAGAGCGTCATCTGCGTCCACTGGAAGAGTATATCGCAACGGCACGATATGGCGTGTCCTAGACCGCACAGGCAGGAAAGCCTGCCCTACATCATCGGCGTTACGGACGCGCTTCGTAGATCAAATTGAACGGCGTTTCGGTGGCGCGGCGGAAGCGCGAGAAGCCGCCTTTTGTCACGACTTCACGCATGCGCGATTCGCCGGCCTGCGCGCCCAGCGCCGTGCCCACTTCCTGCGCCAGCGACGCGGGCGTGCAAATCAGCGTGGACGCGCAGTAGAACGCACGGCCCACGGGGTTGAGGTTGTCTTCCACTTTGTCGTGAGCGAAGGGCTCGACAATCATCCACGTGCCGTCGCCAGCCATGGACTCGCGCACGTGCGCCGATGCGCCCACGGGATCGCCCATGTCGTGCAGGCAATCGAAGAACGTCACGAAGTCGTAGTTTTTTCCCGGAAAATCCTTGGCCTTGGCGATTTCGAATTTCACGCGGTCGGGGATGCCGGCCTGGCGCGCTCGCTCGCGAGCCATCTCGATGGAGCCGCCGTGGTAGTCGAAGCCGATGAATTCGGAATTGGGATACGCCTGGGCCATCAGGATGGTGGACGAGCCGAGTCCGCAGCCGATGTCCGCCACGCGCGCGCCGCGGCGCAGTTTTTCATCCACGCCATCGAGCGCGGGAATCCATGACCTCACCAGATTGGCGGCGTAGCCCGGACGGAAAAAGCGCTCCGTGCCCACGAACAACTCAGGGTCGTGCTCGTGCCAGCCCACGCCCTTACCCGTGCGGAAGGCTTCCACCAGCCGCGGGGCGGCTTTGACCGCAGCGAGAGCGACCTGGAACGCTCCGGGAAGAAACGCGGGGCTGTTCTCATCGGCCATGGTGAAGGCTTGCAGCGCATCGAGCGAGTAGCGGCCGGTTGCGGCGTCGTAAGTGACGTATCCGCCTGCCGCTTGGGAAGCGAGCCACTCACGAATGTAGCGCTCATGCGTGCCGGTGCGCTTGGCAAGCTCCGCCGGGACCTGCGGGCCGCCTGCGGCGAGGGCTTTGTAGAGGCCGAGCTTATCGCCGATCAGCACGCAAGCGGCGTGGAACGTCGCGCCAAAATCTACCAGCGCCTTACCGACAAATTCATTGAGCTGCTGCGGATCAATCGCTGGAGCAGAAGGTTGCGTAGCAGGCTGAGTACTCATGATTCCTCCGAGGAGACGCTTGCGCGCGTCTCGTTAGAAAAATATTAAATTGCTGGGTGCAGTGATTCTACGCCGGAAGAATGCGAGGGGCAAGGCGAGCAGACGCCCGCGCTACGAGGCGTGTTCCGCGGAGAGAAACATCGGCGAGTTGAGCTTGCCTGAGTATTGCGGACGAAAGCGCTCGCGATTGTAAAGGACTTCGACATCCACCTTGCGCGGCCCAGCTTTGGGATCGGGCAGCGGCGCGTGCGTGTACTTGCCGTCCTGAATGGCGACCATGCGGCCGGAGACGCCGTCGCGGACAAGGTCCATGGCGATATTGGCAAACGTGATGCCCACCATGTGGTCCAGCGAATCGGCTTCGCCGCTGCGCAAATCGTAGGTAAGGTCGCTGGCCATGGTGTCTTCGCCGGTGCGCTCGTGGATTTCTTCGGCCAGCGCGTGGCCGATGTCCGCTTTCTTCTTATGGCCGTAGGCGTCGGGTTCGCCGAACTCTTCCATCTTCTGTCCCTTCCATACCGCGCCTTCCGAAGCGATGACGAAAGAGTAGAGGCTCGGATTATTGCGCTTGTCTTCGAGCAGCAGGGCGATGAGCGCGTCGAGATCGAATTCCACTTCGGGGAGCACGCAGCGCGCGGAGGTGACAAACGCGGCGTACAGTGCGGTGAATCCGGAATCGCGCCCGAAAATGCGGAATACGCCGACGCGCTCGTGCGAGCCCATCGTGCTGCGCTGGCGGTTGATGAGTTCCTTGGCGCGGGTGATGGCCGTGGAAAAGCCGATGCAGTATTCCGTGCCGTGCACGTCATTATCCATCGTCTTGGGCACGGCAATCAGCGGCACGCCGTGGTCCACCAGCACCTGCGCGTAACTCAGCGTGTCGTCGCCGCCGATGGGGATCAGGTAATCGAGTCCGAGATGCGCAATGTTCTCCAGCACAATGGGCGTGAAGTCGAAGTAATGATCGTCCACGCGATGCCGGGCGAGCTTATCCGCGGAGATGTGCGCGGGCGTTTTGCCTTTACGGATGCGCACCGGATTGGTGCGCGAAGTGTGCAGCATGGTGCCGCCGCTGCGGTCAATGCCGCGCGT
>DASYRO010000088.1:0-9833 GCA_036004385.1 Candidatus Acidiferrales bacterium | reverse complement strand
GTCAAAATCCGTGACCGCCCGGACAAAAAACTTTGAAAATTCCCGCGCCGCGATTCCGCTCTGCCCGGTCGCTGAGATGTGCGCATTCGCCATGTACCCGATCGGAGCCTGCATCTGCGCGGGAGGAAATTCGAAAAACGGCCGGAAGGTCCAGCTCTTGTCTTTCACGGTCACTTGCAGATAGTCGTTCGACTTGCCGGAAGGAAGCGTCGCTTTGACATCGCCTCGCGCGACCTCGAATTCTTTGCAGTTGCCTTCAAATGCGAAGCGCTCCCGGGTCACATATACGAAAGTTGTGCAACGGCGATGGGCCTCCACGAAGAAACGGAAAGCAGTTTCTTCTTTGTATGTTGTGCGCATCACCATGGCCCAATAGCCACTCCCTGCGTAAAAGCTCCGTGCAGTGCCCTCCACGGCGGCGAGGACTGCAGGGGATGTAAACCGAAGAGTTGCATCCGGCATTTCAAGTGCCGCAATCCACTTAGCGTCGTGTGCCGTGGCAAATATGGGTGTGACTCCCTCTCGCGTTCCGCTTCGCTTTTCAATTTTCACGACTGCTTGCGTCACGATATGGTCGGGGTTCAGATCTGCGCTGCGGTAGAAATAGGCCTCGCCCGCATCCTGCGGACGTTCAAGGACGACGATCACATATTGGCCGGGCTTCAGCTCGGCATCGCCCACAAGAACCAGTTGTTCCACGGTGAAAGACTGCTTTGCGACTTTGCCGGACTGGATATCCTGGAGGCGTTTTTTCCGTTCTTCAGGCCGGTTGCGCCACGGTTTCCCTGTAAGGCTTTGAAGGTCCGCAAGGACGCCAGCATAGTCCTTCTTGCCTATTTCCACGACCACTTCTGAGGGACCGTTGTTCGCATCATTCCAGAAGATACGGACAAAATGAGCCCTTGTCCTGAAAGGCGCAGCAAAGGCAGCGCCTACGAGTGTGGCTCCGAGGATGTATGGAGATCCCATTACCATGGGTCCAGCTACAGCCACATCAGCCCCATTCTTCATCCACCCTCGGCTCCTGCGGTGCGACGAATTGTCGTAGCTAACCTCTGCGACTTTGCTGATTGGGATTTCCCAGTCCAGCCCTTGCTCCTGCGTTACGGCGATGGTCGATTGGCTGATTTGAAGAATGCCCTTGGTCTGCGGCGACCCTGCAACGGGCACCTTGACCGGCCATACTTTGGTTTTCGCACCCGCCACTTGCTGCGCCACGGCGATGTTCGGCGTGAGCGCAGCAGGCAGCGCCAGCGACATCCAGAAGAAAACGACTCGCCAGGCGCGCTTTTTCATTCGCATCTCCTTTTCGAATTCGCGATCAAACGAAACTCCAAACCTAAAAGCGCCGCTTGCGGCTGTAACCATGCAGCGATACCGCCATGCTCAAAAACGCCAGCACCGCGAGGCATCCGATTCCGAGTAAGGCTTCCATGGGTTTCTCCGTCCTCTGCGGTCATTCGATCACGCGAAACGAATAAATTTTCCCCGACGACGCCGAGCCCTGCATGATCATGGCGCCGCTCAACCCGCCGCCCATGGCGCCGTAGGATCCGCCGGGCGGCAGAAATCCGTACTCGCCTTTTGGCAGAACGCCCAGCTTGATGCGGTACACTCGCGGCGCGATTTTCGCGAACGTAAAATCCACGGCGTTCTTGTCCAGCCCACTGGACGAATGAATGTACCCGCCGGTCAGCGCGCGGAATTCCCGCCGGTCCGGCTTCACGTCCAGCCGCAGCAGTTGGTACTCCTCGATTTCCAGCGTTTCCGGGCAGCGGATGATCAATTCTACCGGCGTGGCCACGATGTTGCGGCTCTGCGGCCCCTTCAGCACGCCGTTGATGTGTCCCTTGGTGCCCAGCAGCAGCGACTTGCCCACGCCCCCACTGCGCCAGCCGACCAGCTCCGGCCGTATGTCCACGAGTTGATCGTTCTTGATGTAGTAAATGCCCACGTCGTCTGGCACGAGCGGATTCTTCGCCGGCGTCGCGGGCTTTGCTTCGGCCTTCGCGGGTTTCGGATTCAACATGGCCTGGATTACTTTGTCGCTCGCGCCGGCACTTTTTATTTCCAGCAACGCGGCCGCCGACGTATCGAATCGCGTCTCACTCAACTGGATGGCTTTGACGATGGTCTCTTCGACAAATCCCGTTTTGATCATCTGCACGATTTCAGCATTGGTCAG
This sequence comes from Candidatus Acidiferrales bacterium, assembly GCA_036004385.1. Taxonomy (GTDB): domain Bacteria; phylum Acidobacteriota; class Terriglobia; order Acidiferrales; family UBA7541; genus JACQDE01. Next base: position 7,648 of record DASYRO010000088.1, on the reverse strand, counting down.
CAGCGAAGCAGCCGCCTCCGCGCGCATCGTCACAGGCGGCGGGGCCTGTGCCGGCTCCTGCGCCGCGGCAGTTCCCGCGGCGGCCAGCGCGCACAGCGCGAAGGCCATCAGGCGGCGAGTCGCGCGATGATTTCGCGACTGCGCGTGGCGCACCGTTCCCGCTCGCGGCGTCAGCACGGCCACGCCGAAGAGCAACGTCACGAGGATCAGACCTACGTTTACAACCGTCATGATGTCCATGGTTCCCTCCTCCGGCCCCCTGCCAGAGAATCGCTCCGATGAATTCGGGGCACGGCCGCCGCCGGCCTCCCTCCGACTGGCGGCCGCGCCCTGTTCCTGTACCGCGCCCGTCCCACCCCGGGGAATCGCTGCGGGCACAGGAATTTCTTGCTTTCGCAACTCGCGTCCGCGCGTGTTGCGCGCGCTTTTCGCCGCAGGCGGAGCAAAATTCACCGCCAGCATCGTGGCCAGTGCCGCCAGGACGGCCATCATGCCTGCGGCTTTTGCGAGTCCTGCGGGTTGCGTCATGGGAATATCCTCGTCACTCGCGCTGCACGGGCGCCCTGTGCTGCTGAGCGGGCGCAGCGTGCTGCGCCCCTACGGGTCCTCTTGTTCTATCAACCGCGTGAAGCTCACGGTTTCGCCGAATGCGTCCTCATCGAAGTCGCAGGACTGCACGAAGGTCTGTAACTCCCGCGTCGCCGCGGTCAGCACGAGCGTCTTATTTAACTTTTCATGCCGCAGGTCCGTGCGGCCACTTTCCAGAGATTCCTCGACGAAGGTGTCCTTCAGAAAGTCGAAGTGCAGCTCGTCGCGGTCCACGCGCAGCTTGGCGAAGATGTGCGGGTGGAGTTCGATGAGTCCTGCGTCGGTGGTCTGTTGGATATCCACGAACACGGTGCCGCCCAGCCGCACCAGGTGCGCGTCAAATTCCAGCGTCTCTTTTTCCTCGTTGGAGAACAGGCGCAGCCGGTACACGCAGTCCGCTTGTTTGACTTCCAGCATGAGGCTGCTGAAATCCTCGAGAACCCACGTGCCTTCGAACGCCGGCTCGAGCACGACTTCCCGCCCGGGATGCAGCGGCTGCAGACTCATCACCGGGTCGCCCGCCGCGGCCGGCAGCGCCGCGGACAGCGCGAGAAGCGTCCCGATTACCAGCCAGGAAATGTTTCTGGTGATCTTCATTACTGGCCCCTCTCCGTCACCGCCGTGTCGTTCGACGCCGCGTATCCGGGCGCGCAGAATCCGAACAGCACGAACAGCAGCACCACGGTCAGCTTCTTCGCGATTTCTCCGATCCCCGCGCCTTTCATGTTGCCCTCCGCTCTGGCCGGTTTCGTCTCTCTCGCGCACACTATTCCCTCAGGAAAACGACATGCAAGCGACAAGGCTGGACAGGCGGCCCCTGTCGCACTTTGTCGCCAGTACTACCGATTCATTAATCCATTGCATTTGAATGGCTTATTAATGAGGAGTACAATCAGCCCGACTTGCAGGCCGCTTGAGGACCTGATGGGCGTAGGACCCACCGCACTGCCGCCACATTCTGCGCAGGACGATCGTCTGGAATCCTGGAAGGAGATCGCTGCATATCTGCGCCGCGAAGTTCGTACTGTGCAGCGCTGGGAAAAAAAGGAAGCACTGCCCATCCACCGCCACGTGCACGACAAACTGGGCAGCGTGTACGCCTTCAAGTCCGAGCTCGACGCCTGGGCCGTCAGCCGGCGCGCGGTGGTGGAAAGCGAAGATGCGCCCGCGGAAATCGGGCTGGTCATTTCACATTACCGCGTCCTGGAACGCCTCGGCGGGGGCGGCATGGGTGTGGTGTACAAAGCCGAGGACGTGCGCCTGGGCCGCAACGTGGCCCTGAAGTTTCTGCCCGAAAAATTCTTCGGTAACCGCGAAGCGCTCGACCGCTTCCAGCGCGAAGCGCGCGCCGCCAGCGCGCTCAACCATCCGCACATCTGCACGGTGTACGACATCGGCGAGCACGAGGGCCAGCCCTTCATGGTCATGGAGTGCATGGAAGGCGCCACGCTGAAGGAGCGGATGCGCGGCGCGCCGCTGGGTTCCGCGGAGGTGCTGCGCCTGGCCATGCAGGTGGCCGACGCGCTGGATGCGGCGCATTCCCGCGGCATCATCCACCGCGATATCAAGCCCGCCAACATTTTCGTCACCGCGCGCGGCGACGCGAAAATCCTCGACTTCGGCCTGGCCAAGATGCCGGAGAAGCGCGAGCTTTCTGAGCTCGACCCGGCGACGCCGACCAGCGACCGGCCCGCAGCCGAATGGACCACGCCGGGCGTGGCCCTGGGCACGCTCGCGTACATGTCTCCGGAGCAGGCGCGCGGCGAGGATCTCGACGCCCGCTCGGACCTGTTCGGCTTCGGCGTGGTGTTCTACGAGATGGCCACCGGCTCAGCGCCCTTCCGCGGCAAGGATTCCGCGGAACTCTATGCGCAGATCCTGCACAAGGCGCCGGCCCCGCCATTGCAACTCAATCCACAATTGCCGCCCGGGCTCGCGCGCATCATCGAAAAAACGCTGGAGAAGGACCGCGAGCTGCGCTACAGCTCGGCGAAAGACCTGCTCGGCGACCTGAAGCGGTTGCATCGCGACACGGATCCCGGCGCCGGGCGGCGTCCGTTCGCCGAGGGTGACGTGGCCGACAGCGCCTCCATCGCGGTGCTGCCGTTCGTCAACCTCAATGCCGATCCCGAAGGCGACTACTTCAGCGACGGCCTCTCCGAGGAGTTGACTGCCGCGCTGATGAAGCTGGAAGGCTTGCGCGTGGCGGCGCGCACGTCCTCGCATCAATTTAAGGGCAAGACGCAGGATATCCGCCAGATCGGCGAACAGCTCAACGTGGCCACGGTGCTGGAAGGCAGCGTGCGCCGCGCCGAAGACCGCCTGCGCATCAACGTGCAACTCATCAAAACCTCCGACGGCTATCAAATCTGGTCGGAGCGCTTCGATCGCCACATGGAAGATATCTTCACCGTGCAAGACGAAATTGCTCGCACCATCGCCGAAAAGTTACGCCTCAAGCTGGTGCCCTCCTCTACGCAGTCGCTGGTGAAGCACGGCACAGAGAACCTCAACGCCTACAATTTGTACCTCAAGGGGCGTTTTTTCTGGATCAAGAAGTTCCGCGTTGGCATCCAGAAATCTGCGGAGTGTTTCGAGCAGGCCATCAAAGAAGACCCCAATTACGCGCTGGCTTACGCGGGGCTGGCGGATTGTTTAGCTTCGATGGCGTTCTACACATCCATTCCCTTAAGCCAGGTGCAGCCTAAGGCCAGCGCCATGGCCCGGCGGGCGCTGGAGCTGGACAACACGCTTCCGGAAGTGCACTTCTCCATGGCCCTGCACAAAATGATTTTCACGCGGGATTATGAAGACTCCGACGCGGAATTCCAGCTCGCCGCCCGGCTGAATCCAAACTTCGCCGTGAGCCGCGCGTACCACGGGATGCTATTGGCGTACGCCGGCCGGACGGAGAGCGCCGCGGCGGAAGTGCAGATCGCGGAGTCGCTCGAGCCGCTCTCCCCGATGGTCCGCCTGATCACGGCGATGACTCAATATATTTCCGGCAACTACGACGAGGTGCTGCGGCACAGCGCGCAGGCGCTGAAGGCGGACCCCGAATTCGTGGCCTGCCTCTGGACGCAGGCCCTGGCCTGCGCGCGCACCGGCCGGCACAACGAATCCGTCGAAACCATGCGAAAGATTGTGCAGCTCACCGGGCAGCAGACCATTTACGTGGCCATGCTGGCGCACGTCTGCGCCCTCGCCGGCCGTAAAGAAGAAGCGCTGGCCATTGCGCGCGAACTCGAAGCGGCGCCCGGCTACTGCTCCCCCGGTTACCTGCTCTGGATCTATGCCGCGCTCGGCGACGAGGAAACCTCTCTCGCTTTGTTGCAGCAGACCATCAGCGAAGGCGTCGTCACTCCCTTCTTCTTCGGGGTCATACCGGAACTGCGCGCGCGGGCCGGCAACCCGCGGTTTGCCCCGCTGCTCGCGCAGATTCGTTTTCCTGTCGGCGAGGCGCACGCCGCCCTTGCCGCCGCCGCGGCTGCCGGACCGGCCCCGGTGGTAGTGAACGCGCCCGTCGTTCCGCCAGCGCCGCCGCACGAATTGCATCCCGGTCCGCCGCAGGTATTCCATCCCGCGCCGCGAATCGCGGAAACGCCCGCATCGCCCGAGCCGCGCGTTCCCGCTCCGCCCAAACAATCACTGAAGCCCAAGGAAATAGTCCGCCACCCGGTGAAGAGCCTGCGCCGGCCGGTGGCTGTGCCGCTGGGTATTTTGCTCGCAATCCTCGCCGTGGCCGCCTACCTCGTTTGGCCGCGGCTTCCGTTCGGGTCACACGTACAGGGCGCGCGCATGATGATTGCCGTGCTGCCGTTTGAAAATATGAGCGGCGAAGCCGGGCAGGAATATCTCCCTGACGGTCTGACCGAGGAAATGATTTCTCAGCTTGGCCGGCTGAATCCTGATTCGCTGGGCGTCATCGCGCGGCAATCTTCTCTGCAACTGAAACATTCCCGCAAGCCGCTGCGCGAGCTCGGCAGGGAGCTGTCCGTGGATTACGTCCTCACCGGCAGCGTGCGCCTTTCCAAGGGCGATCCCGCCAATCCCGAGGACGACCGCGTGCGCATCATCGCCAATCTCAGCCAGGTGAGCAGCAACACGCAGATCTGGACGAACAGCTACGAACGCAAGCTCAGCGACGTCCTCGACCTGCAAAGCGAAGTGGCGCAAGCCATCGCCTGGGAAATTCGGCTCAAGCTCACGCCGCAGCAGCGCGCGCGGCTCACCGCGGCGCGTCCCGTCAATCCCGACGCGTATCAGGCGTATCTGAAGGGCCGCTACTACGTCAGCCAGCGCGCCCTCGGCGGGTTGCAGCGCGGGCTCGGCTACTTCGAACAAGCCGTCGCCGCCGACCCCAACTATGCTCTGGCCCGCGTGGGCATTGCGGACACCTACAATCTTCTCGGCTTCTACAGCGCGCTGCCGCCTAGCGTCGCCTATCCAAAAGCCAAAGACGCCGCGCAGAAAGCTCTTTCGCTGGACAACTCTCTCGCCGAAGCCCACGCTGCGCTGGCCGACGTCCGCCTGCACTACGATTACGACTGGAAAGGCGCCGAGGAGGGTTTCCGCCGCGCCATCGAGCTGAACCCCAACTATTCCGTCGCGCACCACTGGTACGGCGTGCTGCTGGTCATTTCCGGCCGTGGCGCGGAGTCCGCCGAGGAGTTGAAACACGCGCTGCAGCTCGACCCCGTCTCGCTCGCCGTGGCTTGCGACATGAGCCTCCACGCTCTCTACACGCGCAATTTCGACGGCGCCGTCGAACAGGCCCGCAAGTGTCTGGACCTCGACCCGGGCTATCACATGGGCCACTCCTGGCTGGGCCGCGGCTACCTGGAGAAAAAAATGTACGCGGAAGCCATCGGCGAATTCAGGAAGGCTCTCGAGCTGCAGCCCGCCAATTTGCTGGCGCTGTCGTTTCTCGGCAACGCCTACGCGCGCGCCGGGCAGCCCGCGCTGGCGCGGAAAATCATCCACGACCTGGACGAGCGTTCCCGCAAGCGCTACGTGTCGCCCACGCTCTCGGCCATGATTTATGCCGGCCTGGGCGAAAATGACCGCGTGTTTCAATTTGCCGACCGCGCTGTCCAGGAGCACGACCCGCTGCTGACCCGCCTGAAAGTTGATCCCATCGTGGACTCCATACGCAGCGACCCGCGCTACCCCACCCTGCTCCGCCGCGTCGGCCTCGAACCGTAACGCCGGCATCTTGCCGGTGCCATTCGTCGATTCGTCATCCTGAACGAAGTCGCGCGCCGCCGGTGCGCGACGCAGTGAAGGATCTCTCCTGCCCGTTGGTAGGGGCGCAGCACGCTGCGCCCGCGGGAGCTAAGCGACGGCTCGTGCAACGCCTCGGATTGTCATCCCGCTTGCCCTGAGCTGGCCGAAGGGAGCGAAGCGAGAAATCTGCTTGTGTTTTTTCTCGGTGTCCTCAGTTTCTCTCTGTTCGCTGTGTCTCTGTGTCCTCTGCGTTAATGTTTTGATTTTTCCTTCCGCCTTGCTCGTTCCTCCTTCCTCCTACAATGTATAATTCCGCGTCTCCATGCCCGCAATCCCATACACTCCGCGCCGCTTATTCATAACCGGCGCAAGCGGATTTCTCGGTCGCGCGCTTCTTTTGCATCCCGGCCTCGCCAAATTCGAGCAAGTCATCTGCCTCAGCCGTTCGGCCTCTTCGCCGTCACTTCCCGCAAACGTGCAATGGCTTTGTGGCGGGCTGGCGGACACGGCCGTTTATCCCGCGGCACTTTCCGGTGCGGATTGCGTGCTTCATCTCGCCGCCGCTACGGGCAAATGTCCGCCAAAAGAATATTTCGCCGTCAATGTGGAGGGCACGCGCCGCCTCGTCGAGCAATGCAAGCTCGCTGGAGTGAAAAGTTTTTTGTTTGTCAGCTCGATTGCCGCGGGCTTTCCCGACCAAACGCGCTACTACTACGCGCAGTCCAAAGCGCAGGCCGAAGAAATCGTTCGGTCAAGCGGCCTGCGCTTCGCCATCGCGCGTCCCACGACGATTTTTGGAAAAAACTCCCCGGTGCTTGCCGGTCTTGCCAGGTTGGCTGCGCTTCCGGTGATTCCTGTTTTTGGCAATGGCCGCATGCTCGTGCAGCCCATCGCCGTCGGCGACGTCGCCGATTTTCTCCTGCACATCGTTGACAACGACCTCTTCGGCGGCGAGACTTTCGAGCTGGGCGGCCCCGACGTTATCTCCATCGAGGAGCTTTTGAAAAAAATCCACCGGCTCATGCGCGCCACCGAAGCCAAAACCCTGCACCTCCCCATGCCGCTGCTGCTGCCCGCGCTGACGCTGCTCGAAATCGCCGCCTATCCGGTGCTGCCGATTACCGTCGGCCAGCTCGCCACGTTTGGTTTCGACGGTACGGCACGTCCCAACACGTTGTGGAACGAGCGCCGCCCGCATTTGCAGTCGCTCGACAAAATGCTCGACTCGTCTATCCTCCATGACTGATAGCGCCCGCCTCCGCCGCGAATGCGAAGTCTTCTGCCGCTACCTCATCGGCCGCGCGCCCACCGATTACGTCCTCGCAAAATATTGCGACGCCCACGTCATCCCGAGCGAAGCGAGGGATCCCTCTTCGCTTGCACGTTCTTCGGAATATGCTTCTGCGGGAAAATTTGACGACGCGCTTCTCAACTTTGCCGTTCGCGGCCCGGCATTCGCGCGCCTGGCCGATAGTTACGCGTGCCTCTTCGCGCGCTATTCGGCTTTCCGCCGCAAGCTGATTCTGTTGTTTTCGATTCTGGAAAGCGCGGCGCCGCAGCACGGCTTTTCCGATGCGGTGGACGGCAGCAGCCAGCCGGTTTTATTTGTGAAGATTGCGTTTCGCGGCGCGCTGTACGCTTTGCGCTTTGTGCTGGCGTGCGCCCTGTTCGTGCCCATGCGTCTCGCACTCGGCGGCTCTGCGGCGGGCACTCGGCGAGGTCACTGACCAGTGGACTCCGTCATCATCGTCGGCTCGGGTCCCAGCGCGGTGCATTTTGCGCTTTCGCTGCTGCGCAAAAATTATCGCGTCACCATGCTCGACGTCGGCTACCC